>NZ_JQLY01000001.1:1952500-2252500 GCF_000744455.1 Methanobacterium sp. SMA-27
AAAGATCCCATGTAGAGATTTTTAGATTTAGACACAAGATGAGGATAATTTTCATTTAAAAATTTATTGTAAAGAGTCTTACAATCATTTGGTGCATCACCAAAAAGAGTTAATCCTGCAGGCATAACATAGTCTGCACCATAATCCTTTGCAGCAACTACCATGTTTTCAATGTCCTCCTCAGAGTCCGAAATAAAAGGTAAAATAGGCATGTTAATGATTCCATAACAAAAATGTCCATGATTTTCTAGATTTTACTTCCATAAAAAAAAGTCAATTATAAAACTTTACTATTTGTTCAGTTAAAAAAAATTGTTGGAGAACTTACAGTTTCTAGCTACCTCATCACTGCACAGTATCATAATTCATACACCAATACATAACCATTGAATTTACTTGTGTTTACTTCAAGATACTGTACTCTCTTGCTCTTAAACTCTCAATATTATTACATTGATACACATTCAACTGTTCTTTATTGGTTATTCGCTGATTCGGTTGCTAGATTTATCGGATACTTAAAATGTGGAAAGAAGGTACGACAGCAGTTTTAACGTGTATAGCAAACCAGTGCAAAAATTTGGCGATTCAATTTCTGAAAGTTTTTATTACGTTATAATGGATAAGTAATATTATTTTGGAATTTATAAATTCTTTTTTTAATTATCCATCAAAATATGGTAAGTATGCGGGCAACACACTTTATTAATTTAGTTAGTATCCATAATCAAGATCAAGTTAATAATTTCATAATATTTCTATGTAACTATTGAATAAGTAACCAACTTCCTATAAAATCACTTGAAAATATTTTAAACAACCGTTTAATACTTCTTTTAAATAACTATTGAAAACAATTTCACTTGGGACTTTTTAAATGATAACCATCAAAATAAAGCAATTCTTGGCTGAAAATATAGAAATCTATAATAATAACGATTGACATAGAATGTTATACAGTGAAATACATTTGAATTAAATGAAATTGATATAGATTTGTTTTAGTTATTAGACTGTGTTAATGTACCAACCGTAGAAGTGAAAATATGAACGGAAGCAGATCCAGTCTGTTATATATTATAGTAGTTATTAATTGCGTTAATTATCCTTTTAAGATTATTAAGAATATATAAACAGAACTTAAATCAATTATAGAGAAAATTGGATTACAAGATAAGAAAATTGTGGAAGGGGATAGAATGGTAGATAAAGATGAAATGAAAGAGAAAATGGGTGACATCAAATCTAGTGTTTCTGATAAAAAAGATGATGTTAATGATAGTATAAACGAAATGAAGGAAAATGCCCAAGATAAATCTGATGAAATGAAAGAGAAAATGGGTGACATTAAATCTAGTGTTTCTGATAAAAAAGATGATGTTGCTGATAGTGTAAATGAAATGAAGGAAAATGCCCAAGATAAATCTGATGAAATGCAAGAAGAAGTTGGGAAAAAGAGGACGCAGGCAGAGAAGTTGTTGAATGACATAATGAATGCTATTAAAGTTAAGCAAGTAGAAGTTGGAAAAACTCTATCTGATTACACAACAGCTCTCCAAAAACCACCAGCAGACATTATGGAAACCAATGATAGTATAATACTAAAAATAGACCTTCCTGCTGTGAAAAAGGAGAACATTGAAATTGGAATTGCAGGTGAAAGTATAGATATCATGGCAAAGTTTGAAGAGGAAAGTGAAGATGAAGACATCGATTACATCCAAAAAGAAAGGAGTTACGGCGAAACAAAGAGAACAATAAAACTTCCTTCTGAAATAAAGGTTAAAGAAGCATCAGCTAAATTCCAAGATTCTGTTTTAACCATTAAACTGCCTAAAATAGAAAAAGAAATACATAAAATTGATATTAACTAAATAATTTCTTTTTATGGAGGATAATTTATATGGTAAGTGTTGGAGCGATAGTTGAAGGTTTTATTTTAGCAATTATAATTACAGTAGTACTATAAATTTTGGGTGTAGGATCAGTTATTGGATTGCCAGTTGCAATATTTGGTTTTCTACTCGCAGGTATAATCGTTGGATACATATCATATGGTGACATTATTGATGGTGTGATTAACGGAGCACTTATGGGAGTTGCAGGTGCAATAATCTTATGGATACTAAGCTTATTCAAAGGTCAGATAGCTGCATTCTCTTCACAATTATCAACTTATGTCCCATTAAACTCAGCACCAGAATTAATACTGGTAATAGTCGCAGGCGCAATAGGCGGTTTAATCGGCTCTCTAATATTATTATTAAACCGCAGAAACCGCAGAAACTATGGTGACACAAGGGACGGAGATCGAAGAGATGAAAGAAGAGATGATGATCGAAGGGATGATAGGGATAGGAGAGATTAAGACACATTTATGGTGAAATAAGTCAAAAGTGAATATAGGAGTGATAGGAGATGAATAGCATTCTCTATTATATTATCGTCATAATTATTATTGTAGTTGTTTTAAGATTTTTAGGGATTTTTTAGGGATAACGAGAGTTATCCCCTGTGTTTATGCCATAAACATAAAGAACATTCAAATATGATAAAAAAAGTTTTATAAATTTCAGATAGGCTCTTGATTGATAACTAAAAAAGGTATAAAATGAATAAAAAAATTGATATACTGCTTATAAATCCTTACGATGAAAATGCATTAAAAAATTCACTTGGTTTCATAACCCCACCCACAAATCTTATGTACCTGGCATCATCACTTGAGAAAGAATCTTACTCAGTCAAAATTGTAGATGATGATCTTCTCCAGATGGGCTACGAAAAGGTTTCTGAACTGGCAGAAAAGCTCAATCCACAAATAGTAGGTGTTACAGCAACCACATCTACTATAAAAAGCGCCTTGAAATACGTGGAACTAGTCAAAAACATTCTACCCAATTCATTAACTGTAATAGGTGGACCCCACACTACTTTCATGCCATATGAAACCTTAAAAAATTCAGAAAACCTAGATGTAGTAGTTATAGGTGAGGGAGAAGAAACAATGGTAGATTTAGCCAACCATTCCACCGAAACTATCCAAGATCTTGACGACATTAAGGGAATTGTTTACAGGGATTTAAAGAATGGAAATTTTAAAACTACACAAAAACGGCCTTTGATAAAGGATCTTGACGCATTACCGTTCCCTGCAAGACATCTTGTACCCTTTGATTCATATGGTGCTTCTAAAGAACAGACTGGTGGAATAATAACCAGCAGAGGTTGTGTGTACAACTGTAACTACTGCTCATCATCATTAATCATGGGTAAAAAGTTCCGCTCACGCAGTCCAGACAATGTAGTGGACGAAATTGAAGAATTAATAAACCAATACCAAATAAGAGATATAAGATTCATGGACGACACATTCATGCTCAACAAAAGAAGAGCTAACGATATAGCAAATGAAATCAAAGCCAGAGATCTAGATTTAAGCTTCGTTGCATCATCCCGAGTTGACAGTGTAGACCAAAATTTACTTCAAAATCTCAAAAGTGCAGGATTAAAAACAATCTACTACGGTGTAGAATCAGGGTCACAACGTATACTGGACCTTATGAAAAAGGGTATAACATTAAAACAAGCTGAAGATGCAGTTAAAAGTGCTAAAAATGTGGATCTAGAAGTTTTAACCTCTTTCATTCTAGGATATCCTGGAGAAACCGAAGAAGATATGAATAAGACCATAGATTTCTCAACAAAACTTGACTCAGACTACTCACAATATTCTATACTTACACCATTCCCTGGAACACCTATCTACAATGAACTCAAAGAAAAAAATTTAATAGACAATGATGACTGGGATGAATACACAGTACTCAAACCAGTTTTGAAATATGATGAAATGGGTTTAAACAAGAAGATGGTGGAAAGAAAACTGGCCATGGCATATTTAAAATTTTATGCAAGACCACGATATCTCATGAACCATCGTCACATGTTCAAGGTTATGTTCAAAACAGTTATGCGAAGTTTTATACTCCCAAAACTCATGGGAGGCACCGGTAAAGGTTGGTATCAAAACTTAAACAACAACACATCATCAAAATAGAAAATATAAATATAATATTAGGAATTAGGAATGTAAAACATATTATGGAGGAATTTTTATGAGTGAAAAAACAGGTGAAATTAAAGGAAAAGCTAAAGAAATGAAAGGAGAAATAAAAGGAAAAGCTAAAGAAATGAAAGGAGAAATAAAAGGAAAAGTCAAAGAGATGGAAGGAGAAATAAAGGGAAAAGCTAAAGAAGCCGAAGGTAAAAATAAAAGATAAAATTAGGAGACGCAGTGAATATTTATTAAAAATTTTATTAATATATTATCTTCTTAATCATAATAAAAATAATGGAGGATGAAGATGGTTTATGTAAGATGGAATACTGTAATAATTGGTGTAGTAATTGCAATAATTCTTGGTTTTGTCCTTGGTTTGATATCAGCATCGGGAGCATTCATAGGATTCTTAATAGCTACTATATATGTTGGTTACATGGTAGGCGGGGACTATGTAAATGGAGCTATACATGGGGCGCTTGTTGGTATCGTTGCAGCAATAGTATTATTTATACTTGCTTTAATTGGATTTGGAGTTGGAGCAGGTTTAACGGATATAATCATTCTTGCAATTATCGGTGCAATAGGTGGAGTAATAGGAGTTTTAATAGGAGGTAGGGGTAGAGGCAGATTCTAAAACCCCGAAATTAATTCCTAATTCTTTTGTAAAGCAATAGAACTTTCAATTACAAAATTTATTCCAAATTCAATCTTTTTTATTCACTTTTGCTTTTATACAATCGTATTATTATTTTTAATCGTCTGTAAAAAGTTTCCAACCGTTTTTAACTAATTCTTGGATATATTGGTCAAGATGGTCTACAACAGATCCATCTGCTTTCTTTAAATGTATTTTAACAAACCCTTTTGAGGGATAAGAAAAGGTTCTTCTTATTACTTCGTATTTTTTATCATCTAAGATTAACCAGTCTCCAGAAACAGGATAATCAAGTAATTCTATGGTTTTTGCCAAATATTTGTTTTCATCAAAGACTAATACTAATCCTACTTTTACCATTACAACCACCTCTGATTTAATTCAAACTCCCCTCTATAATCTTGTTTCATCTACTGTCAAACCATACAATTCATAAACTAATTTATCTGTAGCATCTAAAATTTTCTTAAAATCAATCCATTTTTTTCATTAGTCTGACTGGTAATGTGATTATGTTGTTGAGACATTAACTAATTTTATTGAGTATTCGTTCTGTTTCCAGTTATGGTAAGTTCGGTGTATAAGATAGGATGGGGAGTTTTTTTTGACAGATTATGTAATGGGGAAAAGTCTTCGCCGTATCACCACAAATCAAATACCGACATATAAGTCAATGAAGCTTATAAGAAACTTCCATGAACATCACGACATTCATCAAAAACTAAAAATGGAAAAAATAAAGAGTAAATCTACCCAAAAATAAATTTTTTTGCCAATTAAAAATTTATTGTTAAAAAAATGGACCTAATTTCAATTCTATAATTTTTTGGTTGAAAAACGTAGCAAAATCTTGTTTAGTTTCTTCTATTAATGTATCTACAATTTCATCGTTTAGATATGTAGGGTAGTCGAATTCAATTGTTATGGCAAAATAAGTTTTATCACCCTTTTCTATTGCTTTACTAAAATAAGTTTTTGCATTTGGATTTTCGATATTCCAAACTTTTAAATATTCCTCAAGCATTGCAAAATTCTCACCAAAGCTTTTCTCTATTGAAAAATATATAAACCACCTAGCTTCAAAAGGTACATCTTTAACTAATTCCGCATGTTCATATTTTAAAACAATATCTACCATTTTTACCACATCTTTGATCCTGTTTAATTTAATAAATAATGTTATAATACAATTATGAATTTTAAAGTAGATATAAATAATTTTAATATATCCCTAGTGAAGATTTTTAATTTCAAGTTGGTTTAAAGAAAAATAAATAAATGAGTTAAAAATATTACATAATGTTATTTTTCAATTCTTAAATTAACAGCAGCTATGATTAAATGACACAATCAATATCTAACTATATGAATAAATGTATGTATATATGAGTAAAACAATCCATTTATATATAATGCATTTGTGTGTGCTTGAACTATAGCAACCAATCAATAGAAGTTCCATTACTGTTGAGGCATGTTAATGATTCCTGTTTTGAAACCTGCTTCACTGAATTTCTTCATTATTTTGAGTCGTTTAATTGGACTAGGTGCACCAGGTTCCAATATCTTGGCAATTTTTTCATTTAATGTTGAAAAGGAAAAAGATAAAATGATACCTGAATCCAATTTATTTTCAAGTCCAGTTGGCAAAATTGCAACATCTTTAATCCCATGGAAGATTTCTATATCCCTTAATACTAATGTGGATTTAGTGAGTATATGAAGTGGGAATCTGTAACGTTTTATCAAGCCCAATATTTCACTTGTTAATTTTAGTTCTGTTTCTAGGGTAGGATAGGGATCAGCAGATGATCCAAGGACTATAAAACCCCTTTCATTTTTTCTTATACAATTTTTTAATTGTTTTTTTAGGATGGGCACAGCATTAGACTTAGCTGACACAATGGTTCCATGGTCACCCCCATATTTACTACCACGTGTGTAGCAATAAATGCAACCCATTGAACAGCCAGCATATGGATTGAGAGTATAATCCCCTAAAAACCAATGATCACGTTTTTTATGTTTGTTAAGTAGTGATTTTACTCTTACTTCATTCACCAATTTATTCACCTATACCCTTATCAACAACTAATTTATATTATTATAATAACCAGAATATTATTTTAAAATTATCTATTATTAAGGAAAGTGAATAAATGGAAATTCAAAATTTAATGCAAGAAATCAGAGAAAATGCCCTTGATAAAATGGAGAAAAGATCCCCTAAGGATCTTGCTGCATGCTGGTCCGGGGAAGACATTCTATACTCTGGAAAAGGTAACGCTATTTTTATAGTTCTACCCACCCAAGGATGTGCATGGGCAGTTTCAGGATCTGGAGGCTGTACAATGTGCAGTTACGTTGCAGATTCTCCTCTTGAAAATGTAGATGCTGATGAATTGATAGACATATTTAAAAATTCAATTGGACGACAAGAGATAAAGGAAAAAGCAGTAGTGAAAATATTCGTTTCCGGAAGTTTCCTTAATCCTGATGAAGTACCGATAAAAGCCAGAAATGAAATTTTAAAATTTCTTAAAAATGAAGAATATGTTGAAGAGGTAGTTGTTGAATCTAGACCAGAATTTATCACTGCAGAAGTACTAAAAGAATGTTGTGAATCTCTTGGAAATAAGATATTTGAGATTGGTATCGGTCTTGAAACATCCAGTGAATATACCCGGGAAGAAAAGATCAACAAAGGTTTCTCTAAGGAAGATTTTGAAAGGGCTGTTAAAACTATTAGAACAACAACATTAGATTGTAATGTAAAAGCCAAAGCATATCTCTTTGTTAAACCCATATTAACATCAGAAAAAATTGCAATAGAAGAAGCAGTTAAATCAGCAGAATATGCAGAATCTGTTGGTGTAAGTAGGATATCATTTTGCCCTGCAACTATCCACAAAGATACTTTGATGGAACTTTTATGGAAGGGCGGATCCTACCAGCCGCCATGGATATGGAGTATAATGGAAATCATAAAACGGGTCAGGAAATCCTTAAATATTCCCATAATTATGGATACTGCAGGTTTTGGAAGTAGAAGAGGCCCGTATAATTGTAAAAAATGCAATTCACGTTTAAAAAGTATGATAATTGAATCGAATCTCAATCAGAGTATTCCTGAAGATTTTGAATGTGAATGTAAGGATAAATGGCGAACTGAGATTGAATTTTGTGATATTACAAGATCAACTACCAATTTGGTTCGTAAAAAATAATTATCTAATATATATTTTTTAATAATCCAAATTTTTGAAATATTATTTTAAATAAAAAATTTGTTCAATATCAAAAGAATGAAATCCTTTAAAGACTGGTACACCAATGGAAAATAATGATCTTAAAGTAAATGTAACTTCATCAAATGGTTTAATGGAATTTTTAACCGAATTAGGTAAGGCTTTGACAGCTTCTGGAATTTCTGTGGTGGATATTACATCAATTCTGGAAAAAATTGCACAAGCTTATGATGCAAAGGCTGAAATCCTTGTGTTTCCCACCATGTTACTTCTGAAAATTGGTGAACAGGAATCAGCACCATTAAATGCTGCTATTCAAAAACCTGGACTTTTACCATTAAATCAGGTTTCAGAAATTTACGACTTGATATACCTGGCAGAAGCCGGGAAAATTTCTCCAATTGAAGGTAAAAAATGCTTAAGAAAAATACTTTCTGAAAAACATAAATTTGGACCTTTAGGTATACTATTTGGATATATTTTATTTTCAATGGGCATTGGAATGCTACTCCAACCCACACCAGAACAGTTGATAGTTTCAGGAGTTCTTGGAGCAATAGTAGGAATTTTATTAATATTTAGTCGTGGTCGAACTAGATTTTTACTTATACTCCCTGTTGTTGCGGCTCTGATTGTTACTTCTCTCTCTATTTTGGGTGTTAAATATGGATTGGTTACAGGTTCTGTTGCAATGTTATTGCCTGCATTAGCCTATTTCCTTCCAGGTGCTACTCTAACAACAGGAATGTTCGAACTGGCTTATGGTGAGATTATATCCGGTGCAAGCAGAGTAATATACGGAACTGCAATACTGTTTCTGATACTTTTTGGAGTACTTGTTGGTATACAAATTACAGGAATTTCCCAACAAAATTTTCTGGTAACCAACCCGCTAAATGCATTAGGATGGTGGGCACCATATTTAGGAGTTTTTATATTTGCAATGGGAATGTATCTTTTCATGTCAATAAAAAATAAAGACTTGCCTTGGGTCATACTAATATTGTACATAGCATTTTTTGGCCAACAAGCTGGAAATCACTTTGTAGGAGGCGTATTTGGAGCTTTTTCAGGATCGCTTTTAATGACAATTAGTGGAACTATAATTGAAAGACTGGATCATAAAACACCAAGTATTGTTTCAATAATGCCAGCATTCTGGATACTTGTACCTGGTGCACTGGGATTTATGAGCCTAGCAACTTTAGTTAGTCAAAATTATTTCACAGCCATAACAGATGGGATAATGGTTGCAATGACCATCGTGGCTATTTCACTTGGGCTTTTGATAGGTGCTGTTATAACAGAACCATTGAAAGAAATGGAAATAATATAAATTCATTACTATAATTTAGAATATGCATAAAATCAAAAAAAGACTAATAATTGTATTTAATAATAAATATTTAAAACAATGAATTAAATTTAATCCTGAGGCAAATATTATGGAAAATTATAATGTTCCAATGACCACCAAACGTATTGAAACTTTGGTAGATGGTATATTTGCCATTGCAATGACATTATTAGTTTTAAGTCTTAATGTACCACAATTAATTTATCCTGCCACAGATATTGCTGTAATACATAGTCTTTCTGCAATGCTTCAATAATTTTTTATTTATTTCATGAGTTTTATCTTATTAGCATTATTCTGGAGAATAAATCACACACAGTTTTATTTTATAAAAAAAGCTAATCAAACCATTTTATGGATAAATATCATATGGTTAAGTTTAATTGCATTGGTCCATTTTCAACAAACTTGGTGGGTAGTTATGGCTATCTAAAAGTTCCAATAATATTTTTGATTTAAATTTATTTTTTATCGGTGTTTTATTTAGTTTGAACTGGTATTATGCCGATAAAAAAAATTTCCTTGATAAGAATGCTGATAAAAAGATGATTAAATCTCGTAAAAAAGCCAATTTAGCTCTCCCTTCATTGGCATTGATTGCAATTGGTTTGTCATTTATAAGTCCTGAATGGAGTTCTTTGGTATATTTTGCACTTTTTTTCATAAATAGCCACAAATTTTTCAATTGATTATTATTGATAAAAATTTACATATCTAGATTTTTAATATATTTCATTATTTCAGTTATTTTCCAGATTGAATTTAAATACCTGATATGCTTGTAAAAACATAATAAATACCCTCACATTAAATAGTCAGAAAGTAAGTAATAGATCGAACATATGGTGACTTTATAGGTTGATGCATCGGTAAAAACCATTTTATATTAAAAAAGAACAAGTGAAGACAATTGAATGGTACAGGCAGAGTTATGGTACAGTTATTTCGAATTATTGAAGAATGCTTAAACATTAATGGGATAATCAATTAATAATTCTATAATAAATAATAATTAAAAAAATCTATCTATAAATTTAGATTTATAATCATAATTCAAATTATCATGTACAATAAATAAAAAAGAGACGATTTAATGGATGTAACACTATGATAGGTATAAGTGCTGATTTTGACCCAGTCCATAAGGGACATGTTAAACTCATTGATAAAGCTAGAGAACTTGCTGATAAGAAAAACGATGAAGTTGTTATTTATCTAAATAAGGGATACAGTGCAAATCATGCACCTTTTTTTGCAAATTATGAGTCAAGAAGTAAAATGGCGTTAGAAGCTGGTGCCGATAGAATTGTACCTATAGAAGGACTCCATCATAGATTAACACTGGCTTATACCGTCCCAATAAGAATAGCCATGATGATAGAAGACGGTGTTATTGATTATGTAGATGCAGCAGATGTTTCAACCGCCAGAATTAAGAAGTACGCGTCAAACTTTGCTAAAAAGGGAATTTTCAGCGGAATACCAAGAAATTTACCTAATAGAAATGTTATAAGATGGTTTGCTGTAAACGAATTTTTATACAATAAGTACAATCAGAAGCTCAAATTTCACATAATCCCCGAGTACAAAATCTCTGGAGATAAAATATCTGGAAGAATGATACGAAGAGAAATACTTGAAAATAATATGGAAATACCTGAAAGTATTGGAAAACTGCTTCCAGATTCAACTCTCCAGATACTTGAAGAAGAAATAAAAAAAGGAAATGTTCCTGGTGAAAGGAACCTTAAAGATCTTTCTAAACGCTTGAATACTTATTCTAGAGCTAATCTGAATAATATAGCACATATGAATGCTGATGCTGTGAATGCTATTGTTGCAGGCCGCAGTTATAAACGTGAAGACCAAATATGGGCTTCATTCAGAATGGCAGGTTATGGGCCTGTGCTTACCCGGCTAGCTGTTAGTGCTGCTGAAGAAGATGTAACCCGTAGAGAAGTGTTTAATTTGATTAAAAAGTATGAAAATAATGGAATAATTCCACAAGACATGAGTGTAGAACAAGTAATTGAAAGAGCTTGGTATGTATCTTCTAAATCAAGTGAAGGTAATTCTTCATCTGATGCTCATAAAATGTTCAGAAATGGAGATAGGGGTTCTGATAAAGCTTTATACTCCTTTGATGCCGGGATGCATCTTCGAAGTTTTGAAGTAGAATCTCTGAAAAGTGGATTAGAAACCCTGTTTTATGTTGATAAAAATGAGAGGCTTTGTTGTGAAATGCGTACTGAAGATCGTAAAATAAAAAGTCCACTTAAATTACCTGCACAACAAGTAACTTACCTCCGTCTTTTAATTGATTCCCATTTCATACCGCTAAGGGGAGAAATTATTGAAAAAGAAGAAGGGTGGAGAGTAAGGATATTCGTTGGAGATGAGGTTTAATTAATGATAATATAACCAAAAATTAATCAACTCTGTAGGAATAAAAGAGATATGGTAAGGTTTACACCATAAAATTCTTTATTTATTCTCCAGAAGAGATTCTACTTTTAGAGGTATCCTGTTTATAATAACTTCTTTTAAGACCTTTAATATATCTAGATGCCCAAATGTATGCTATTCCACATCCGAAAGCCCCTCCTATTACTATTCCCCACCATATTCCATGTTCGCCTAAACCCAAAGTAAATGCCATTAAATAGGCAAATACTGAAATGAATAAAACTTCTCTGATTACAGTAAGAATTAATGAGGTTAATCCTTTTCCCATTCCCTGGAATACCGAACTTGCAGAAATTCCAAGAGGAACTACAATTAAGAAAAGGCACATAACCTGTAGAAATGATGCTATTGATGGTGCCATGAATGCGCTTTCAGGTGAATATGCAAATATACTAGCTATACTTGAAGCGAATACATAGATTATCAGACCGGTTATTGATGCAATTCCAATTGCCAATTTAGATGAGTAGTTAAGAGCAATGGAAATATTACCATACTTTCGTGACCCATATGCTGCACCTGCAATTGTGATTGCAGCAGTTCCTATTCCAATAGCAGGTATCATGGCTATCATTACAACCCTCCAACCTGCAGTATAAACTGCTACAGCATCTGTTCCTCCGGTCATAACCAGCATTATATTAACAACAATTCCTAATATGGACATTACAAAGAATTCAGCACTTGCAGGTAATCCAACACCCAGAATATCTTTTATAACATTCCAGCTTGCATGGAAATCTTTTCTGGACAACGATACATATGTATCCCGTTTTAAGAGCAACCAGTAAAGAATTAAAGCCGATGAAATCGTTGCAGATATTACAGTTGCAATTGCAGCACCTGACACTCCTAATCCAAAGTAGTATATGAAAATTGGATCAAGAATTATGTTAAGAATAGCAGTGGCAGCCATTGCATACATTGGTCTCTTAACATCCCCTTCTGCCCTAAGTATACCTGAAGCAACGCTTGAAAATATCAGGAAGATTAATCCCCCAAAGACAATTTGTCCATATTGTATTGCTAGGTTGAGTGATGCGCCAGCACCCATTGCCAGAAGTATATCCTTAAGAAAGATCAATATAAATACAGTTAACATGGCTGAAAGGATCAGTGTAAGGATTAAGGAGTGTATTGCAGCATTGTCAGAACCTTTTTTGTTATTTGCACCTATACATCGCGATATTAATGAATTTGCACCGGCACCAAGACCGTTTCCTAACCCTATCACCATCATAAATAGTGGTGTGATAAATCCTAATGCTGCCAGAGAGTTTGGTCCAAGTCCTGCAACCCATATGCTGTCTGCCAGATTGTAAGCCATCATAAGAAGCATTGAAATTATCATTGGGATAGAAAGAGCACGTATTGCCTTTTTTGGATCTCCTGTGATCATTGATACTCGTTTATCCACGCTCCCAATGGATATTTCATTATTAGAATTATTCATTTTTTATTTTCTCCATTTCTATTTACTTTTTCCAAGCTATTGATAGCTAGGATTTTTAAAATTTCAAATAATCTACTGTATTCCTCTTCAGAGAACTTTGAACAAATAGAATTTTCCCATTCTTGTTCAATATTTGTTATCTTGGGAACTGTCCTCTTTCCCTTATCAGTTAAATAAATAAAGTATCTTCTGCGGTTTTTTGAATCCACTTTCCTGAAAAGATAGTTTTTATCTTCAAGTTTCCTTAAAGCACGAGCAACAGTTCCTTTATCAATGTGAAAATGTGCTGCTAGCTCTTCTTGAGTGATACCCTCTTCATTTGAGAGCACCATTATAAATGGGAATTGACCGGGAGTTATATCCATATCCCCCACCCTATCGTTAAGGTACATCATTCTTGTTCTATGTATCATAGACACAATAAGTCCAAGTGGAATCTTGGAATTATTAATTTTAAGTAACTTTTCAGCTTTGTACATAGTAAAATACTCCTTTATTTAATAAAAAATTCAATACTAGATTAGAAAAGAAATATTAATTTTATTACATTTTTTTATAAAAGTTGCATATTCAACTAATATATAAAAAAAGTTCATTTAGACATTACTAACGATTATTTTAAAATTTAGTATCAATTAACTTATTATTATTAGATAGTATATTACACCATATAAATGTTGCCTATGCAACAATTGTTTATGCAACGATACATTTTTTTCATAGACAACATTTAAAATAAAAATTAAAGAATCCAAATGCTTAATAATATAATTTAAGTCAGTAAATTATTATTCAACTTCCCTATGCTCAACTTCGGGACATGTCCAATCTCTGCAGAAACTCATTACCATCTTACCCTTATCTGTGGTAATATAAAATCTCCAACAATCACCATTATAGGGTTTGAATTTGATGTCAACTATTTTTTTACCAACCAGTTTACCAAGAGCTTCATTACACTCCTTTGTACGTTCTTCCACCTTCATGGATAGTTCCCCTCTACTTACATTAACTTTATTTCAAGAGCTAATATTATTTTATGTTTTTTCTATAATTTAAATTCATAAAAAAATTTAAATTTGAAATAGTGATGGATATATCCCATTAAAATAAGCCTAATCTTCAGATAAGAGATTAAATACTTCGATATAATTATCAGGTCTATTTTCATGCCTTTTAATATTTTTACTCAAATTTCTGAAGAATTCTGCAGTTGCCTTACTCATAATAGGATTCTGTTTTTCCGAAAGCATTTCAACTACTTCCCTCATTTCTTCTGAACGCCTTTCAGCATGAAATGCAGCAGATATTATCCTTGAAACAGATGAATCTGTAAAATCCTGTCCTTCTGTTTCTGAAATGTAATTAAGAACTTCCTTATCTATACCCATTTTAAAAGCATGATAAATTGACTCAAAAAGTAATGCAGAAACGCCCTTGGTATAGGCACTTCTAAGAAGTTTTATTCCTGAAGCTTGACCATTTTCATCCCCAACAACTGTAATATTCATCCCATAATCTTCTAATTCTGCAAAAGCCCCGGCAAAAGCACCTGAAGCTATTACCTTCACATTAATTCCATTTTTCAAAACAGAACCAATTATAGCCGCATCAACTGTTTTTCCATTTTCGATCATTCCCAAAGTCTTCCTAACAGTTTTTGGAGAAACATTGTTCATATCCACATAGATACCCTTAGAATATTTCCCAACCATCTCAGCAACATCAATAGCATTTGAAGGTACAACTGAAGATATGAGAATATCCGACCTTTCTGCCAGCATTCTATACGAGTTGTATAACTTCACTTTAGTTTTTTTGGCCATTTCCTTTGTTCTGGTACCTCTATCTAAAATACAAGTATAAACATCGGCACCATTTTCCATAAGACCCTGAGATAAGGTTGATGCAACCTCTCCAAATCCAATAAATCCAACTTTCATAATAACCACTTTTAACCATTTAATTTTGTACAATTCCTAAATTTACCATCCCAAATATCCACTTAACAGATAAACACCTGCAATTATGATTATAACTCCTGAAAAGATTCTTATTTCATTAGAATACTTCATTATACGATTAAAAGGTAGTTTAGATGCCAAAAATGCTATTAGTAACAATGATACAGAAAATCCAACTGCAAATAATAACATATTTTCTGTACTGTATATCCAGTTACCTGTAGCTGCACTGTAAGCTGCTACTGCAACTATATATGGACCATAACAAGGTGACCAAGCAAGGGAAGTTAAAATTCCAATTAAGAATGATCCTGCAGTTTCATTTTTGGGATTAGGTTTGTATGAGTAATTGAAAATATTTCTGTTCACGATAAAATATATTCCCAATACAATTATAAGAATTGCAGCAATCAACCGGAAATAATAGATGTAATGGTTTATAGCAACGGTAAAAATTGCGGTTGAAACAGTTAAAACTGCAAAAACTATGTAAAAACCTATTATAAATGCAAGAATATCCTTAGTTTTGCGGTTTAAAATTGAATGCCCTACTACTATTGGTATCAATGGAAGAACACATGGAGAAACAACTGATACTAGTCCGGCTGAAAATGAGAATAAAAATCCAACATCCATTAAATATTCACCTCAGATTATATTTAAAAGTTCTGTAGCTGATACAAATCCTGTCTGCCTTTTAATTTCATTTCCATTTGAATCTAGTATAAGAAGTGTTGGATAACCGTACACTTTGTATTTGGAGGTGATATCTGGATACAAATCCCCATTTATTTTTACAAGAACATATTTCTGCGCAAATTTCTCTTTAACCTTCTGGTCTGTAAATGTTTCTTTATTTAGTTCTTTGCAGTAACCACACCAGTCAGCATAAAAATCAATGAAAACTAGTTTATTTGATTTTTGAGACAATTTTAAAGCAGAATTTAGATCAGTATTCCACTGGAGATTTATTTGATCATTTTGATTTTGTAGCTGTTTGGAATTATTCTGTCCTTGAAAACTTGAAATTGTAAATATAATACCTACACATACCACAACAACTACAAATACAAGTAATATTTTTTTCAAATAGTCCATGATCTGCTTATATAATCATAGTATAACTATTTTGCTAAAAGTTGTTAACTTTCTAATTAAATCTGTATCAAATTTAAGAATTGTTAAAGTTAAGATTTATTGCTTAACATTAAAACAATATTATCTCCAAGATCAACACCTATATCCCTTGCTACTGGCCTGCATTTAGCATTTAGGAGGCAAAAGACGGGTTTCATCTTCAGATCCATTTCACCTAAACCTTCATAATTGCCCAATCCCTTGGCTATAACCATGTCAGATTCATGGAATAATTTCATAAACTCTGCAGACACATCCTGTTCTATCACTCCAATTGAATCTGTACCTGTTGTTGTGAGTTTGGCTAAATCATTTAAACCTATTTTTAGAGCATCCTCAATACATGCGTCATTTAATATAGGTTTTTCTTTAAGGGCAACTGTAACTTCAACATCATATTCTACTAGTTTTTCTATAAGAATCTTATCAAAAACAATTTCTCCTATGTTATCTGCAAGATAAAGAACTGTTTTACATTTATTTAATTCATTTTCAAGCTCTTTTGAATGGTCTAAAGTAGGATTTTTCCCCATAGTTTTAGTTATCAAAGATTCCATGTCCGTATCCAATCCAAGAGCACCAAAATCAATGACGTTACCTGCTAATACAACTTTTTAGATCTTTTTCTTCCCCTAGAATTTTTTTAACTTTTGGAAGAAAATCCATTGCAATATCATTAGATATTTCCCTTTCTTTGCTGTAAGGATCTTTATTCCCAGTTTCTTGCTTTATGGTTCTGTGAACCTTGGTGCCTATAACATTGGAAACAGCCCCAATATGGAAATTTTCTGAAACAATTTTCACCACTTTTTCAGTGACTTCCATCTTTAATGAATCATTGTTTGTTGCAAGATCTAATGCTTCTCTTGTCTGTCTTAAAAAACATGCTGCGCATTCATAGTGAACTTTCATATTATCTCCAAATAGTTTAACATTTTAATAAATTCATTAGTTAATTTAATAAATAAAATGATCAGGTAGAATAATTTTTATACTATTTGTGGAACTGGTGTAAGACATAGTATAAAAATTATTAACATGACAACAGCCAGGATCTTCCTGCTCACTGTCAACTTGGAAACATTATCTAATGCACCAGGATGTCTTCTGTTTAATACCAATATCAACATCATAAGTAAGGCCATTGGTATCCATCCAAGTAAAAATGTAACAAATACACCAACTATAGATATTATTCTGTGAATTTTTTCAGTGAACAGTGCCCTTACTATATGTCCTCCATCCAAAAAAGCCACAGGCATTAGGTTAAGAAGTGTAACTATTATTCCAACCCAACCTGCAAATGCAATTGGATGAAGCTGCAGTTCATATCCTGAAGGTATGTTCGGTGCTAAAAAGTACATTAATATACTCATAATAGGTGGTGGATAAAAAATCATAGACCCAGATATTACAGGAGTAATTTTCGACAGGTATATTCCAATTATGAGGACTGGGACTGCTATAATAATACCTGCAAGTGGCCCACTGAATCCCAAGTCAAAAAGGGAATTTTTATCAGGTATGGGAGATTTAACATTTATTACTGCACCAAATGTCCCTATAAAAGTCGGAGCAGGGACAAAATAGGGTAATGTGGATTGGACATTGTGTTTTCTAGCAGCATAATAATGAGCTGTTTCATGTACTCCGAGTATTCCTAATAATGCTAAAGCAAATGCTATTCCATCCCATATGTTACCACCAGCAACATTATAACCTGCAAATATCGTGGTTGCTACTGTTGCAACGAATAGAATTATGTTTATATGGATACGGGATTCACTCTTCTCTTTTTTACTAGCAATTCCTATTGTGTATCTTCCTTCAATACTTTCAATGAATGGAATGTAACCTACTTTATCTAGATCCTTTATTAATTTCGAAAAGTTATTGTGATCGTAATTATCAACAGTAAAAAAAGAACCTTTAGGAGTGGTATGAAATCCAGTTATATTGAAGTACCTTGATATATATTCCTCAATTAGATCATAGTCTTTCAAAGATTTACATCCCCAATTTATAAAATTGAATCTTCTTATTTGAATGTTCAATTAAACTATAAATTATCCACCATAAATAACTTGTATAACTTCTATTAAGTCCCCTTCTTCAACCAGTTCTTCATCAATTACTATACAATTATTTTTTTTAACAACAACTGTTTCTGGTGCAATATCAATATCATTGAGGAGATCTTTAACAGTATTATTCTTATTAATTTCAATTAACTCTTCTTTTTCACCAATAACCAACTTTATTTGCATGAATTTTCTCCTTTATACAAAATATTCATAAATATCTAATATATTTTTTAGAAGCTATCTTTTATCTTAAGAATAATCTTTTAATATAAATTATATTTAATAATAAATTTATTTTTGGAAAAATTTGATTGTATTAATCTACTTCAGATTCTTCCCATGATTCTAAAAAGCTGCATACTTTACAAAGGCGTGCTGCACTTGGTTCTCCACATTTTTCACATCCCCTCACTAAGGACTCTGTTGAAAATTCCTTTTTCAAAACAGGTTTCATCTTATCAAAACCTCTTAATGTAGAGTACATTATGGTTGGATGTTCATTTGATAGTTGTTTTAAGAAACTACCAACTTCTGCGCGGAATGATTCTCCGGCATATGGGCAGCCTGCAAAGTGTATTTCAAGTTCTTTTGCAATAACATATAATCCAATTTCTTTTTCGGGTATTTCTCGAAGGGGTTTAATTTTTATTGTAAACATCTCATTTTTTGTTTCTGATTTGGGGCCAATTCTTGTTAGATTATGTATGTTCCCTTCAAGGTAACTCATGACAATTGACTGGGTTTCATCGTCAAGATTGTGTCCTGTAGCTATTTTGGTAGCACCTTCTTCTCTTGCAACTCTATTAAATATCCAGCGTCTGAAAACCCCACAATATGTACATGCGTTCCTTCTACCCTCTTTAAGAGTATTTTGTGCTATTATGTCATCGAGAGTCTTTCCAAAATACTCCTTAAACGTCACAACTCTATGTTCTACACCCAATTTTCTTGCATTTCTAGCAGCAATTTCAACTCCTTCTTCTCTGTAACCATGTATTCCTTCATCTATTGTAACTGCTATAATATCTATAATATTTCTTTTCCGAAGAGAGTTAAGAACATCAAGGAGCATTACGCTATCCTTACCGCCTGAAAGGCCTAATAATACTTTGTCACCTTTTTCAATAAGTTTATATTTGCGAATATCTTTAATAACTTTATTTTGGGTTGATTTAATAAAGCAGTCTTTACATAATTTCTGACCCGATTGTTTTTTTTTAATTATGATATGGGGATTACCGCATTTATCACATGAATTCATATTTGTTCTCCTAGAGGCACTGTTAAATCAAATTTACACTTATTTGTAATGAAATAATTTGTTTATTAATCTAATTATAAATCCTCTTGAAAAGTGGAAAGTCTTGGATATAATTCTTACCAATTTTAGATGCAATTTCTGCTTTTTCAAGCTCTGAACCTAGGTAGGTTGCATGCTCCATTCTTGAAATTAAATTCCGTTTTAATATTTCATCATATACAGCCTTTGCTGTAGTTCCCTTTATTGCAATTTGAGGTTCCATTTTTAGATAGTGAATTACTTTTATCTGTTCATCCTCAACCATGATCTTAAAACTGCCTGAAGGATCATGCATAAATTTATAATCTTCTACAGCTTGAACAACAGGAATATCTAATTCTTCTGAGATTATATCAGATCTACGCTTGTCTTTAAATAACACGAGATTTATTCCAAGGTCTTTTGGAATAGAATTCCTGTTTTTCGATAAAAACATCATTTTTGAAGAAATTGCAAGTTCTTTAACACTGCCCATAGTTTTTCCACTCTCTTCTGGTGTGAAAAGTACACTTGCACCGAGTTCCATTGCAATACCGGAAAGAAGTGCATTTACTCCAACAGAATCTGCATCTAATAGTTCAGTTACGTTACCAACTCCAAAAAATACAGGCTCTCGATTTTTTTCTTTGAATTGTCTACAAGCTATTATAGAATCCACCATACTTCTGCTGTTAATTGGATCAAGAATAAGATCTGCTAAAACTTCAATTTTACTGCATTTCATCCTCATTTCTTCAATGGATTTAACCCTTTCATCAACTGTTTCTGGCACCCAATTTTTACTGTAATCTGTTGGTAGGATAACAGCAGGAATATTCTTATCTTCAATATAGGGGAGAACTTCTTCACAATTACCATGATCCAGACTTAAAACCATATCAACACCAGCTTCAACTGCAGATTTAATCTCTACGGGATTTAAAGTATCAATGCTTATAGCAACATCCAAATGTTCCTTCAGTAGAGTTATCATTTTAGGTATACGTTCCACTTTCGTTTCACCAGCTATCATACCTAAATCAACCATATCTGCTCCGGATTTAACAAAATATTTTGCCCTTCTTAACAGTTCATAATCGCTTAATATAGGAGCATTTGCTATTTCAGCAAGTACTCTCATAGGAAAATCTTGTCCAACCGGCATTGCACCAACAAGAATATTTTCTGGTTTTTTAAGGAGTTTTTGAATGTTCTTATCATTATTCTCAAATTCTTCAATGAATTTGAAAGCCCTTTTCCGGAGTTCATCTTCGATTAGTTTATCAGCAGGAATACTGGAGGATAGAGTGAGTTTATCGATCATCTCAATGACTATGGCAATGTCTGCTGCATCTTTAGGCCCTTTATACGTATTAATACCCATTTTATCTTTAACATAATTAACATCTTTCCGTATTAAACCTGGAGTTAATATAATATCAAATGATTCAATGTCAAAGATTAGCTGGTTTGTATTAGAATTATCAGAATGATTTAAACCATATCTTTCAATTTCTTCAACTATCTTTTTGGGGGTTAAAAATGCTGCTATGGGTGTGTTAACTACGTGTACATGCACATCATGTTTAGATTTGGAGGATTCTTGTTTTACCAACTGACTTGCTAGTTTTCCTGTGATTATAAGTATTTTCATAAACGCCTCATCTATTTAATTAACTAAGATCATTTACTATAAGATCGTTACCAACACGTATATATATTACAATTTATAATGATTAACTATGAGGAATGGAGGTATGAGTGATGATTGAAGTTCGCTTTCACGGACGTGGAGGACAGGGTGCAGTTACAGCTGCGGAGATACTTGCAAAGGCCGCTTTTGAAGACGGTAAATACTGTCAGGCGTTCCCATTTTTCGGGGTTGAAAGAAGAGGCGCCCCAGTTATGGCATTTACCAGAATAGATGACCAGCCAATTAGAAGAAGGTATCAAGTTTACAATCCGGACTATGTCGTAGTTCTGGATGATGGGCTTTTAGAAGTCGTGGATGTATTTTCAGGGCTTAAAGATGGAGGAAAAATAATAATAAACACCAATAATGGTGTAGAAACAATTAACGGTGCAGAGATCCACAAAGTTGATGCAACAGGAATAGCACTTGACATTTTGGGTGTTCCAATCGTTAACACCATATTATTAGGAGCATTTGCAGGTGTTACTGGTGCAGTTTCAATCGAATCAATTATAAAAATTATAAAAGAAACCTTCAGCGGAGAAATAGGTGAAAAGAACGCCAAAGCCGCAAAACTAGCTTACGACGCTGCAAAAGAGGACATTAAATAAATTAATATAATAAAGGTGATTTCATGGTATCAATAGGAGCAGCAGTTAAAGAACCGGGCAGTACCCGTCAAAATAAAACAGGTAGCTGGAGAACATTTAAACCCATTCTTGACAAGGAAAAGTGCATAAAATGCGTAAACTGCATAATGTTCTGTCCTGAAGGATGTGTAAACAAGGATTATGACATTGACTACGATTTCTGTAAAGGATGCGGCATATGCGCAGAAGAATGTCCTGTAAAAGCAATAAAAATGGAGAGAGAATAAAATGGTTATTAAAGTGATGTCTGCAAACCAAGCTATTGCAGAAGCAGTCAAACTTGCAAATCCAAAGGTTATTCCAGTTTATCCCATAACACCCCAGACAACCATATCCGAATACCTTGCAAAATATGTTGCTGACGGAGAAATAGATGCAGAGTATATCAGAGTAGAATCAGAGCACAGTGCAATAAGTGCTAGTTTAGGTGCTTCTGGTACTGGTGTAAGAGTATTCACAGCAACATCATCACAGGGACTAGCTTTGATGCATGAAATAATCTTTGCTGCTGCAGGTTTAAGATTACCTGTGGTTATGGCTGATGCCAACAGAGCATTATCTGCCCCATTAAGTATTTGGAATGATCAGCAGGATTCAATATCAGAAAGGGATTCAGGCTGGATGCAAATATATGCAGAAAACGGTCAGGAAGCACTTGATTCTATATTGATGGCCTACCGGATTTCAGAAGATAAAAATGTTCTTCTTCCAAGTATGGTATGTATTGATGGTTTTATTTTAACACACACAGTTGATCCTGTTGATGTACCTGAAAAAGAGAAGGTAGAGAAGTTTTTACCCTCATATAAACCAGATCATGCTTATCTTGATACAAAAAGACCAATGTCAATTGGTACATTCACAGACCCTGGCTATTATATGGACGCACGCCACGATATGGAACTAGCAATGGAAAGCGCTCAAAAAATCATAGCCAAAGCTCACACAGAATTTTCAGAGATTTTCGGAAGGGATTACGACTTTGTTGAAAAGTACAGATCCGAAGATGCCGACCTAATAATTGTTGCAATGGGATCCATATGCAGTACAATTAAGGATGTTGTGGATGAGCTTAGAGATGCTGGAGAAAAAATTGGACTGGTACGTGTAAGGGTTTTCAGACCATTCCCAACCAACCAGATATATGAAGCAATTAAGGGTGCTTCAAAAATCGGTGTAATCGATAAAAATATCTCCTTCAGCGTAGGTGGAGTACTAACTACCGAAATCAGATCAAAAACAGGTTTAGATGCCTCTGGATTCATAGTGGGTCTAGGAGGAAGGGATATTAAACCTTCAGATATAATGGAAATAATTGAAAAAACTAAAAATCCAACTAAACATACACAGTGGATAGGACTAAACAAGGAGGAACTTTAAATGGAAATATCTGACAAAGAATTCCTTGCACCTGGACATAGAGCCTGCGCTGGATGTGGCGCAACAATAGGTGTCAGACTCGCCCTCAAAGTGTTGGGCGAAAACACAGTAGCAGTATCTGCAACTGGTTGTTTAGAAGTTATTACAACTCCTTATCCTGAAACTTCATGGGAAATACCATGGATGCATGTTGCATTCGAAAATGCTGCAGCAGTTGCATCGGGTGTTGAAGCTGCACTGAAATCACAGGGAAAAACCGATACAACGGTAGTTGTATTTGGTGGAGATGGAGGAACAGCAGATATTGGGCTTCAAGCTCTCTCAGGAGCTATGGAACGAGGACATAACCTAATTTACATATGTTACGATAATGAAGCATACATGAATACAGGTATCCAAAGAAGTGGAGCAACGCCATATGGAGCATCAACAACTACTTCACCCCATGGTAAAGAAAGTTTTGGTGAAGACAAGCCCAAAAAGAATATGCCTATGATAATGGCTGCCCATGGAGTACCATATGTTGCTACTGCTTCAATATCATACCCTGAAGATTTCATGAAAAAGGTTAAAAAAGCCGCAGAAATCGAAGGACCTGCATACATTCATCTGCAACAACCATGTACAACTGGATGGGGTTACAACCCTGCCAAAACCATAGAACTTGGAAGACTAGCAGTTGAAACAGGATCATGGATACTCTATGAGATAGAAGAAGGTGAATTCAAAGTCACCTACAGACCACTTCAAAGAAAAATGGTTAAAGAGTACTTGGATGCACAAAAGAGATTTAAACATTTAACAGACCTCGAAAAAGAAAGGATTCAAAGCCATGTAGATGCAATCTGCATTGAGCTTAAGATATAGGGGGATATGAACTTGGATAAGATATTGATTCAACCCGACCTCTGTGATGGCTGCGGAGACTGTGAAGAAGCTTGCAGCAAACTCTATGGAACATCAAGGATATCTGTAAGGGAGATTGAAGGATCATTCTATCCAATAATCTGCCAGCAATGTGAAGATGCACCATGCAGGAGGATATGCCCCACAGATGCCATTGAAATGGATATCACCTCTGAAAAATGTATTGGCTGTGGCCTCTGTATGATGGTTTGTCCATTTGGTTCCATAACCATTCATGAGAGAAAAGCACATAAATGCCACCAATGCCCTGATAAAGACACACCTGCCTGCATTAAAGCATGCTCCAAACGGGCTATTGCAAAGGTAGACACAGAAAGGATGAAATTCGACAAACAGAAAGAGCATATTGATAAGCTCAGTGGTCTGGGTAAAAAGAAAAGAAAAAGCACCAATATGATTGGCATTTTAACAGCAAATTCGAGAACTAAAAAAGTTCTTCACAAGGAGGTCTGAAATGAAAGAATTAATTTCAAAACCAGAGCTCTGTGATGAATGTTCACGATGTGAGCGTGAATGTCCTCAAAATGCAATAAGAGTCATAAGTGGAGTTCCAGTACACTGCCTTCATTGTGCTAAAGACAGAGCACCTTGTATGACAGTCTGTCCAGAAGATGCAATTGTTGAAATTGACGGTGCCATTGTAATTATGGAAGATGAATGCATTGGTTGTGGATTATGCAGAGATTCATGTCCAATAGGTGCTATACATATGGATGAATTAGGAATTGCTAAAAAATGCAATCTTTGTATAGATAAGGATGTACCAGTTTGTGTTTCAACATGCCCTAAAGAAGCGCTTAAAATGGATTCTGAAGATATTTTAACACAGAAACGTGACAAAATTGCAGAGGAACTCCGAAAAGTTAAAATGATAATGAAATATTAAGGGATCTTTTTTTTATTCCCTTTAATTATTATTTTGTAAATTTTTTATACAAAAATTTATTTTTAAATCTAATTTTTTTAATTTCTGTATTATTACTTTAAATATCAAAAACCTAATTTATTTAAGGGCTTCATTAGATAATAAGGTATATTCTCCCAAATTTACTTAATAACTAATTTAATATTTATAAACAAATATAACCCCTAATATATATCTTAGAGCTGATCAGATGATAACACAGAAACAAATTGAAGATACTATTTCATTTCTCTATAAAAATTCTGTTATTGAACTACCAAATGATGTGAAGAATGCTTTGAAGAAGGCCTATCTTAATGAAACAAATGAAACAGCTAGGTTTAATCTTAAGGCAGTACTTGATAATATTGATGCAGCACATACAAATGGGATCCCTATGTGTCAAGATACTGGACTACCCATAGTATTTGTAAAGCTTGGTAACGTAAAAGTTGAAAACTTATATCATGGGATAAAAAATGGAGTGGAAAAGGCCACAATTGAAGTACCATTACGTCCAAACGTTGTTGATCCTTTAACACGCGAAAACACAGGTACCAACACAGGTAAAGGTGTTCCTCTTGTGGATATTGAAATAGTTGAAGGAAATTATATTGAATTAACCATTTTTCCAAAAGGATTTGGATCAGAGAACAATAATGCAATGAAAATGGCGCTGCCGGGTGAGGGTATTGAAGGAATAAAAAACTTTGTTGTTGACACAGTTCTTGCTGCAGGCGGAAAACCATGCCCTCCCACCAGGATAGGTGTAGGAATAGGAGGATCATCCGATTATGCTTTAAAACTAGCCAAAAAAGCCTTATTAAGGGAAATTAATTCTAAAAATCCCGATAATCGATTGGCTGAACTTGAACAAGAATTGCTTGAACTTGTGAATTCAACGGGGATCGGTCCAATGGGTTTGGGAGGTAATACAACAGCTTTAGATGTTAAAGTAGAACTTGTTGATACCCATACTGCAGGTCTGCCCATTGGTATTTGCATTCAATGCTGGGCTGCAAGACATGCTAGCGCCATTATAAGAGATGAATAAATCTAATTTAGATGATGCAAAGACACTTATTTCAAAATCTGATAAAGAGTAATTACTAAGTTTATACAAAAACAATGAATTAATAGTTAGATCACTTTAATAAGAAAATCTAATATCGGGTCTAAAAATTTTTACTTGGAATAACAGCAAGTTGGAATACAAAATTCCATTTATTGTTATACCACAATAAAATGAGTTATATAATTCATTATACTCACTTATATAAAAATTAAAAAAGAGGATTAAACTATTTTATTTTTTATCCTCAACTAATCCATCTAATTTTCCTGCTACACCGGGCTTTTCACATGTGATCATGTAGATGGTTCTGTCCCCAATATTTTCTGCCCTATCAGCAATCCTCTCAAGGAACCTTGCGACAAACAACAGATATATCAGGAAGGATATAGCATCTTTCTCCTGAAACATACTAGCAGATATATCTTGAAGGGCCTGATCAAATAGATCGTCTACCTTGTCGTCATCCCTTTTTATTTCTCTTACCAGGTTCATGTCCTCATTTAGAAATGCAGATATACTCTTACTCATCATTCCATCAACAATATCTGCCATATGAGTGATGTCACTCATTGGTTTTTCAGGTATTTTTTCGTCCTTTATCTGTTTTGCAACGTCTGCAATATTTGAAGCTAAACCTCCCATCCTTTTTAAATGGCTTGCTACTTTTATACATGTTTCAATAAATCTTAAATCTCTTGCTACTGGTTGCTCTGAAGCTATTACACTCATTGCTTTCTGCTCTAGGTTATAATTCATTTCATATAATTTATCATTTGACTTGCTAACTTTCTTAACCAGTTCCTCATCGTAACTAATAAAAGCTTCCAATGCATTCTTGTATGCAGAGAGGCTTGTCTGCCCCATTTCTTCAACATCTTCTCTAAGATAATTCAATCTTCTTTGGAACCTCATCCTTGGATATCTTCTTTCCATTCTATCCTCCACCTATTTTAAAATAAATGATATTATCTTATATTCAACTCATCCGAATCTTCCTGTTATATAATCTTCAGTACGTTTATCTTCTGGTTCTATGAATAGTTTGTCTGTAAGACCACTTTCAACTATTTCTCCATGAAGGAAAAATGCAGTGTACTTTGAAACCCTTGTTGCTTGTTGCATGTTATGTGTTACAATAATAATAGTGAAATCCTTTTTTAGCTTGTGTATTAAATCCTCTATTTTGGTTGTTGATATAGGATCGAGTGCTGAACAAGGTTCGTCCATTAGAATAACTTCAGGTTCGACTGCAATGGTCCGAGCAATACACAGCCGTTGTTGTTGTCCTCCTGAAAGTCCCATTGCAGATTTATCTAATTTCTCTTTAACCTCATCCCAGAGAGCAGCTTCTTTAAGACTTTCCTCAACCCTTTGTTCTATGAAATCTTTGTCTGAAATCCCATGAATTCTAAGTCCATATGCCACATTGTCAAATATAGATTTAGGAAATGGGTTTGGCTTCTGAAAAACCATTCCAACCTTTTTTCTAAGATCAACTACATCTACTTTGGGATCATAAATATTCCCATCATCAAGTAGAACTGTGCCTGTCATTTTAAAGCTATCTATCAAATCATTCATTCTGTTTAAAGTCCTTATGAAAGTAGATTTACCACATCCAGAAGGTCCTATGAGTGATGTGACCATATTCTTTTTTATATTAATGTTTATATCTTTTAAGATATGTGATTCGTCAAAGTAAACGTTCAAATCTTCCACTTCAATTCTATAATCCATTTTATCGCCCCATCATCTTTTTGGAGTATCTTTCAACTACTGTGTTGGTTACAACTGTTATAACAAGAATCAGCAGAACAAGAACTGCAGCAGTCCCATATGCATTATCAAGGGAAACACCTTCAGTTGCTAGAACATACAAATGCAGTGGTAATGGCCTTCCAGGATCAAATATTGAAAGTGGCATTGCCAGAGCCGATCCAACAACAAATAATATTGCTGCAGCTTCTGACATTGCCCTTGCCATCCCTAGTATTACACCTGTGGTAATACCGGGTATTGCAGCAGGAAGTATAACTCTATATACAGTTTGCCATTTAGATCCACCCAGTGCTAAGCTCCCCTCTGCATAAGATTTTGGTACAGCTGCTATTGAAACTTCTGAAACCTGGAGAATTGTCGGTAAAGCCATAAATGCAAGAACAAGTCCTCCTGAAAACAGGGACCATCCCATACCAAGAAATACAACAAAAAATGCCAGTCCAAATAGCCCGAAAACTATTGAAGGTATTGATGCAAGTGTTTCTGATCCAAATCTAATGAGCTTTACAAAAATATTTTCTTCTGTATACTCCTCAATAAACACCGCTGCACCTACCCCTAGTGGAGCTGCAACTAGTACTGCAATAACAGTTACAATAACAGTTGAAACTATCATAGGAGCAATGCCTCCAGATTTACCTGAATCTATGGGATTCGCCAATAAAAATTCCAGATTCACGACTGGAAGTCCTTTAATAAGTATGTAACCAATTATTATAAGTAGTATGATTATAGTAACTATTCCTGAAGCCCAAAATACTCCTTTCATGATTTTCTGGGCATTTTTAGGAGATATGATTCTATTCATATTTTACCTCCGGAATCACTATGATATTGTACCTGAATTTCACAGGTATCCTCCTCCAATTGTGATTTTCTTTTTATAATGGAAGTAGTTGGCAATCACGAGAAGTATCATGATTATGATGAACAGGACTATTGCAGTTCCAAATAATGCACTGTAGTGAATTCCTGTTGCATAACCCATTTCTATTGCAATGTTCGATGTTAACGCCCTAACCGGGTCGAAAATTGAATTTGGGAATTGAGCAACATTTCCTGCAACCATTATTACAGCTAGTGTTTCGCCTATTGCTCTACCCATTCCTAATATTATGGCTGTTATAATTCCCGGAATTGCTGCAGGAAAAATAACATTTTTAATTGTCTGCCAATGTGTTGCCCCTACTGCAAGTGATGCTTCCTTGTATTCATGAGGTATAGAACGTAATGCATCCTCGGATACACTGATTATAGTTGGAAGTATCATTACAGTGAGAATTATTGATGCTGTAAGCATACTGAAACCAGTACCTCCAAATTGAACCCTCATAATAGGAACCAGTACTATCAATCCGAAAAATCCATATACTACTGATGGAATTCCTGCAAGGGTTTCTATGACTGGCTTTAAAATTTTCCTCATTGTTTTGGGTGCTATTTCTGCCATGAATATTGCACAAAGCAATGATAAAGGAACAGCAAAAAGTAATGCCAGACCTGTTATTCCCAGAGAACCCACTATCATTGGTAAAACTCCATAATCACCTGATGAAGGATCCCAAGTACTTCCAAATATAAACTTTAAGAATCCATAGCTCTCCATGGAGGGTAAACCTTCAGAGAATATGAAGATTATGATGAGTAGGATTATGATTATTGATGAAAGAGCGGTAATTAACAGACCCTTCTCTATTAGAAATTCTTCGATATTATCCTTCATTTGAGTACTCCAAAAATCATTTAATTTAATTTCAATTTTTTATGTTTCGATGTTGGTTGATAATATTCTCATTTTATTTAAGTTATGTAATCATATAATGTCTGATATTAACACAATCTATTGTTTTAGTTGATTTGCAGGCACTACTTTCTGATTTTGTATTATGGCCTGTCCTTCAGGACTCATTACATAATCGAGAAAATCTTTGGAAATACCAGTGGGTTCACCATTTATTAATAATTCAAATGGTCTTTGTAGTAGATATGAACCATCGGCTACACTCTGTTCTGATGGTGTAATTCCATTTACTGTAATTGCTTTGACAGAATTATCCATGTTTGCAAGGGATATAAATCCAATTGCACCGGGATCCTGTTTCACTGCCTGTTTCACTGCTTCGGTTGAACTTTGAACAATCGCATCTTTGCGTATTTTAGTACTACCCATAATTATATCCTGGAATGATTGAAGAGTTCCTGAACCAGACTCCCTTACCACTACATGAACCTCTTCATCAGAACCTCCAATTTGATTCCAATTGGTTACTTCACCGCTGAAAAGATTGCGAATTTGTTCGGAAGTTAAGTTGATAATTGGATTGTCGTTATTTACTGCGATGATAATTCCATCCTTTCCAATAACATATTCATTTAATCCATCTTTTTCATCGGGGCTGAGAGCCTTTGAACTCATTCCCATATTAACTATTCCTTGTTCAACTGTCCTTATACCAAGACCTGAACCTCCACCTTGTACATTTATTCGTACATTGGGATGTGTTTCTTGATATTTTTCTGCAAGTTTCTCTATAACCGGTTGTACGGATGTCGATCCTGCAATTTGTAGTCTTTCGTATTGATTTCCTGGATTAAACACAAGATAAGCACTGATAATTATTATAACTGCGATTATTAGAAGAACATATTTAGAATCCATACCATCACCTTACAAATACCTTCAACCTTTAAGTATTTAAAAATGTGGTATGAAACTCGAATATGTTACCTATTGTGTTTATATCGATTAATTTAGATTAATTTAATAAATATACAATTGAAATGGTATTTTTACCATTTCAAAAGCTCTTTCTAACTATTTTGCCGGTACAACATTTGCTGATTTAATTATGGCCTGCCCTTCAGGTCCCATAACCCAATCTATAAAGTCTTTAACAGCACCCTTTGGTTCGCCTTTGGTTAAGAAAATGAACGGCCTCTGGAGTTTGTAAGTACCATCTGAAACAGTCTGTTCTGAAGGTGTAATACCATTTACAGTTAATGCTTTAACAGAAGAATCCAAGTCCGCAAGTGATATAAATCCAATTGCATTTGGATCACCCTTAACTGACTGCTTAACTGCTTCTGTTGAACTTTGAACAATTGCATCAGCCTTGATTTTGGCAGTTTTATTTAAAACAAGATCTTCGAAAGCTGTTCTTGTACCTGAACCATCTTCACGGGTAATTACATCTATTTTAGCGTTTGCTCCACCAACCTGATTCCAGTTGGTAACATTACCACTGAATATGTCCTTCAGCTGTGTTACTGTGAGACCACTAACAGAATTTGCGGTGTTGACTGCAATGACTATTCCATCTTTACCTATTACATTTTGATTTAAACCTGTTGATTCATTGGCACTAATGTCCTTAGAACTGGTACCTATGTTTACAGTTCCTTCGCTTACACTTTTAATTCCAACTCCAGATCCCCCACCTTGAACATTGATCTTTACATTAGGATTTTTCTGCATGTACACCTGTGCAAGTTTTTCTGCTACAGGTTGAACCGATGTTGATCCTGCTATTGTTATCTTTTTACTATTAGATCCAGATGCAAATACCATGTATGCGCCCGCTATTATCACTATTGCTATTATTATTCCGATTATATATTTTGAGTCCACCTATTTCACCTCATTCCTAACCTTAGTGCAATTACATATAAAGGTTACTATATGTGTTTTTATTAACACATAATGTGAACAATATCATAGCAAAATATAAATTATTTCCAATTCTTTTTAAAGATTACACATTTAGTGTTTTAATTAAGACCAAAGGGTTAAATTTAAATATTATTCATTTTATTTAATATAATAACATGATAACTGAAGAAATATTGAGAGGTATGTTAAAACTTAAAAATTCTGACTTGAGAACCTCGATAACTCAAGTAGAAAGAAACATGCTGAAAACACAGGGTTTTTCTCAGGAGGAAATAATTGGCAACTTTTCTTTTCCAGAGATGGTTTATCTTCTTTTAAAGGGTGAAAAACCATCAGGAAATCATGAAAAAATGTTCGAAGCAGTATTGGTATCATTTTGTGATCATGGGATAACTCCCCCTAGCACAATCAGCAAGATAATGGCATCTGCTGGTTCACCTGTAAATGTTTGTATTGCTGGAGGAATACTTGCTTTTGGAGAAAACCATGCAGGAGCTATAGAAAATGCAATGAAAATTTTTCAGGAAGGAGTTAAAATATCCGATGCTTACAATGATCTGCATCAGAAACTGCACGGTTCATCATTGAGGAATATAGAGACCAAGGTAAAAAGATACCCGGATTTGGACATCGTTATCATTCAGAAGATCCAAGGGCACGAAAACTCTTAGAAATTGCACAAAATTGTGGTTGCGATGGAAAACTTTTTAAAATTGCGATTGAAATGGAAAAATTATTATTAAAAGATAAAGGAATAAAAATGAATATTGATGGAGCAAATGCAGCAATATTATCTGACATGAAATTTAATTGGCATTTAGGATGTGGTATATTTGCAATAGGTAGGATACCCGGGTTATTGGCACATATAACAGAGGAAATATTAAATGAAGATCCCTTCAGGAAAATCACAGAACTAAAATCTACACTATAAAATTACAAAAATCCATATTCCACTATAATCAAAAAAAATATTCTTACATCAAATTTGAGATTAGAAATATAGTAAAATGACATAGACTTCAAGTGTAAAAAAGAACACATAAAGCCTAAAAATAGTGATGTTATATCAAATAATTATCAAAAAAAATTAGATTTTGAAATACTGATGTTTTTAATGTTATGATATGGAGAAAAAATGCAATTTGATTACACTATAATATTGGCATTAATGGGTTTATCAATCATCTCAGTAATTATTTTAATTAAATTGATCTATAGGCATAATCCTTATTATAATGAACAATATGGAAATGAAATAGTCCTTTTTCACAGTCCAGATAGATATAAAAAAAGGGTTTGGAGATTCAATCTAATTGAAGATTTAAAAAATTTCAATAAAAAAAGAAAAACCCTTGATAAATTGAAACTCAAAGTTATTGTTGGGGAATTTAGTGAAGGTACACAAGAGATAATAAAACACGCAGCTAATCATCAATTTGCATCAATAATAGTAATTAGTGGACCTAAAGTATTTTGTGAGGACAAGATGGAGATTTATACTCTTCTCGATAAATATGAAAGTGTAGAATATTTAATATTGCCAAAAAGGCCTACAAAACATTTTATGATTTTTAATGATAAGGGTTTATATATTGAAAAACCTCACAGACACAACGAAAATCGTGGATCTGTTGGTATAAAAAAAGCCCAACCAGAATTGATAAAAAAATATGACCAAACATTCAATAAAATGATGGAATTTGCAATTCCAATTACTAAAGAAGAAGTGTTAAAACAAGAATGTTATTAACAAATGGAGCTAAAATATGGATATATCTGCATTAATACCCGAATTTCTAGTTTTAAGTTTAGCAGGATCTTCATTATCAATAGCAGCCTATTCTTCATTTAAAGATAAGAGTGATGATCAAAAATTATTGTTAATCATTGCCAGCTGTTTTATATTTGCATTTTTAGTGGTTTTTATTTTATCATTACTAACACTTGAAAACTTAACATTTTATCAGTACATATTAGCTTTAATCTTCTATGTCCTGATTTTCATGGCTATATTGTCCATTATAGGATTTATTATCCATCGTTTAGTAACCGATCAAAGATACAAGGATGATGAATTACAATCTGCTATAGATATAATTGAATCAAGTAAGGATGGATTGGACAGTTCAATAACCCTGTATGAATCTGAAAAATTTTAATGACTAAAATTTTTGATATAAAATTTTTTCTTGTTTAAATTATTTTTTTTTAATAACCGATTAGAATAATGCATCATGATTAATCATTATGAAATAAATTTATATGATATTATATTGTAAGTTATATTTTGTGAATTTAAGGAGGGATAAAAAACGAATATTAGTTTTAAGACTTTAGGGATGCCTTTGGCTATAATTGCTTTTATTTTGGTCATGCTGGTCCCATTACCTGGCTTGAGTTATCCGGGTCATGCTGCAATAGCTCTATTGATTTTTGCAATCATAATGTGGGCTAGTGAAGCACAGCATCTCGCTGTCACCTCTATAATACTGTTATTTTTACAACCCCTATTGGGTATTGAAAGTTTCAGTAATGCCGTAATTGGATTTGCTAATCCCATTATCTTCTTGATGATTGGTGGATTTATTCTGGCAGTGGCCATTGGTAAAAGTGGGCTTGCTAAGCGTTTCACTTATTGGATGCTCTCTAAGGTGGGTACAAGCCCAAGTATGAGTATTTTTGCGGCTGTTTTTTCAACAGGGCTTTTGTCTGCATGGATTGAAAATGTTGTTGCATTTGCGATGCTTCTTCCCATTATCAAAACAATTGTACCATTGTTTGGTGTAGAAGAACCTGAGAAGGGTAACAGTAACTTTGCTAAGGCAATGGTTTTAGGTGCGTCATATGGTTCATTAGCAGGTGGTTTTGGTACTGAAATAGGTACAGCACCAAACTTAATGGCTGCAGCTTACACACACCTTCCATTTGTTAATTGGATGATATTTGGATTTCCGCTTGCAATTTTTATGTTATTTGTAACGTGGAAGTTGTTAGGTTGGATTTTCCCGCCAGAAACCGATGGAATTGTTGGTGGAAAAGAAACATTGACCAAAGCTATGAATGTCATGGGTTCTATCACAAGAACAGAGAAAATAACAGCAGCAATATTATTCTTTACCATTGGTTTGTGGGTAACTACAGGTATAACAGGTATAGATAGTTATTCTGTTGCTTTGATTGGTGCAGCTTTGTACTTTATCACTGGTGTTATAGATTGGAAAGATGCCCAAGAAGGTGTAGATTGGGGATTAATAATCTTCTTTGGAGGAGCTTTATCTCTTGGAGCTGCACTGCTAAATACAGGTGCCGCAGCATGGCTTATACATGATTTAATAGGTATGATGGGCAGTAATGTTTCAACACTTGCTATAATGCTCTTGTTGATGGTTATTGCTGTGATTTTCACCCAGGTAATGTCTAACATTGCATTGGCTGCTATTTTAGTACCTCTGTCAGTTACTTTAGCTGCTGCTCAGGGACAACCTATTGGGATTTATGCTGTTCCAGTAGCTATTTCATGTTCGCTTTCGTTCATGTTCCCAATGGCAGATCCAACTGTAGCAATGGCATATGGTACGGGTTATGTGAAGATCAAAGAAATACTCAAAGCAGGAATTCCAATGGTAGTAATTGGAATTATAGCAACCATAGTGGTAATGCTGACTATAGCCAAACCATTCCTAGGATAAACAAACATAAGAATTAATTGCAGAAATATTGATTCTGTAATTATTTATTTTTTTTTAAAAAATATTTGAAATTATTAAAAATTAAAAAAAATTAAAATTATATGGGGGATTTTTATGTCTAAAAAAATATTATTACCTACCGATGGATCAAAAAATGCAGAAAGAGCAGGAGAATATGCCATATCCCTTGCAGATATAAGTGGTGCAGATATAATAATTTTAAACGTGATAGATACCTATTACTTGGATTCTATACCACAACCAGATGTTAGAGAAAGTGTAGATGAAGAATTGAGGTCAAGCGTGAAACAATCCATAGAACGCTTTGAAGATGAAATAGAAGAAAATAAATGCAATGGTAAATGTAAAAACGTTAACTTCAAAATACTCATCAAAGAAGGAAAACCAGCAGATATTATACTACAAACCATTGACAATGAAGGAATCGATCAGGTAATAATAGGAAAATCTGGTAAACATGGATTAGAAAGATTGTTGCTTGGAAGAACAACAGATAAGGTAGTAAAAGAAGCTAAAGTACCTGTTAATGTGATTTCATAAATGAATCTATTAATCTATATTCAAATAATATTAGATAATTAAGAAATTAAATATTCTAATATTGGAGTTATTATAAAATGTACGTAGTAATTATGGGTGGTGGAAAAATGGGGCGGAATTTGGCCTCATTTTTGATTGCAGATGGACATGATGTTACTTTGATAGAATGTGATCAAGAGTTGTGTAATGAAGCTTCATCTGAATTGGATGCAATGATTATCTGTGGTAGTGGTACAGATGCTAAGGTATTGAAAGAAGCAAATTTAGAAGATGCTGATGTTTTTGTAGCAGCTACTGGAAATGATGAGGTCAATTTATTAGCATCCATCCTCGTAAGTGAGTTTAAGAATACAAAAATAATAGCCAGATTAAGTGATCCAAGCCATTCAAGTGCATTTAAAAAGATTGGTATTGACTCTGTTGTAAGTCCAGAAATTACCACAGCTAGCTATGTTGAAAAATTAATTATAAGGCCTAAAATTGCTGATTTAGTTGTCATGGGAAAAGGGGATGCAGAATTATTGGATATAAAATTGGAAAACGAAAAATCAATAGGCAAAAAAATAGGTGATATTAGTCCCAATGATAACTTTTTAATTGTAGCAGTCTATGAAAATGGAAATTTAATAATTCCAAAACCTGAAATGGTTTTAAAAAAAGATATGAAAATTTCTATACTAGTAAAAACTAAATATGCCCAAAATGTCATGAAAAGATTTACTAATTTGTAAAAAAAATAAATTTTTAATTTTCCCTTTAATTATATCAATTTTATTGTTCTTCTAAATGATCCCGGGCTTGTCTTAATTCTTCTTCTAATATTTTGCGTTCGGTTATATCTTTCCAATATGATGAGATTCCATCAGCAGAGGGGTATATGCTAAAATCAAACCATTGATCAGAGTTTTTAATACCTCGAGCTTCAAAGTGTTGGATTTCATCTGATTCCATTGCACTGCGGAATAACTCTTCATATTTTGTTCCTATGAATTCTGGAAATAATTCCCATAGATTTTGTTCTATTAAGTCATCATGTTCTATTCCAAAGTATTCAGCAGCATATTGATTAATATAAATAAAATTCCAATTATGATCCAAAGCAAAGAAAATGTCCTGTATACTGTCCAAAATCTCCCTCATTTGACTTTTACTGCGTGCAAGTTCTTCTTCTGCATGTTTACGTTCAGTATCGTCAAATACATATCCTTTAACTCGAATAAGTTCATTTGAATCATTAAATATACCAAAAAGATTTGCAACTACGTGAATTCTCAAACCATCTGATCTTCTCTGCCAACTCTGAAAACCATAAAGTTTGCGTTCCTTTTTTAACCTTGTGACCATATAAGGCCAATCAAAACGATTAAACTTTGAAATATTTGAATTAGATGCCACTCTACAGCTATTAAAACCGTAAATCTCAGCAAATGCAGGGTTACATTCTAAAATTTCACCATCAATATTCGCAATAAAATCCCCGGTTAAATCTTCATCGAAAAGACGATGATATTTTTCTTCACTTTCTTTTAAAAATTCTTCTGCTATTTTTCTTTCAGTATCATCGAAAATATAACCCTTAACTTGAATAAGTTCGTTTGAATCATTAAAAATACCTACAACATTAGCAACCACTTGAATTATATTACCATCTGGTCTTGTATGACTACTTTGATAACCTTTGATCTTAGGCTCATTTTTGAGCTGATTGATGAGGTTAATCCAATCAACTATGTTGAATTTTGAGATATCAAATTTCAATGCACTTTCACGATTATCAAATCCATATATCTCTAAAAAGGAATTGTTACATTCTATTAATCTACCCTCGGGAGTTGCAATAAAATCACCAGTTAGATCATCCTCAAAAAATCGATAATACTTCTCTTCACTGTAGGGAATATCGATTTTTTCTGAAGGACCAACATTTTGAATCATCACTAAAAAACCAGAATCAACAACTGAAATAATAAATTCAATTATATCTTTACCAAAATTAGTTAAATCAATATCCCTTTCAACTTTACCATTTCCAAAATCTTTCAATGGGATTTGAAACCTAACTAATCCTTCTTTAAATAATGTATCTTTTATTGGAACAAAATTAGAAATTCCAAATAGGTTAACCCCTAAAACATCATCTAATTTAGATATTCCTAAAATTTTAAATGAAAATGGATTAATATCAATTAATTTACCTTCTTCATTATAAAAAAGAATTCCTATTGGAGATTTATCAAATATACTCATGAATCTATCTATATCTTCCATTATAGATTCTCCCTTCTTTTATAATAATATTATTCTAAAGATCTTCTCCTGAAACGTTCAGGTGTGGTTGTTCTAGGTATATTTCTGTAAAATTCGCCAGCAGTATCGATTATTTCTACAGATATATCTCCAATCCTTTCAAATGCTTTAACCACTCTAGATAAAGTTAAATAATATGTTGAACGATCCTTATCCATTACATCATCTTCAGCCATTTGAATTGCGATGTTGTTTAGGGCTTTTTTCTGGAGTTCATGAATTTTCTCTTCATAATCCATAACTTTTTCTTTTAAATCTAATTCTTCGTTTAAAAATCCTTGCATTGAATATTTAACCATTTTTCGTGATGTTAAGTACATAGAGTTAAGTACCTCTAACATCTCTGGATCGACTTCATAACAACCATTTAATACAAAATTGGCAATATGACAGGTGTGATCTGCAATACGTTCAAGATCGTAAGCAACTTCACTGAATACCATTGTTTTACTAAATTCAGAATAGGGATTTATTGATATAACTGTATCAACTGAAGAACGAACCTTTTCATGCATGTTGTTACTAATATAATCCATTTCAAGTGCTTTATTAGCCATCTCATCATTATAATTTACAAAAGATTCAAATGACATATCAAACTGTTTGCAAACGTGTTCAACCATGTTCTTTAACATATCTTTTATGAGATACGCTCCAGCGTATTCTCTTGAAGTTTTTTCTTCATCAAACATTTCTGAAAATTCGTCAAACTTTTTCAAATCGAGAATATATGCTCTTCTAACAACACCACGTTTAACAAGGGGCTGTAGTAATTTAGTAACATATCTTCGAGTCAATCCAAGTTTTTCAGCTATTTCATCCTGAGTTGAGGGATTGTCATGTAATATTACATCAAGTATGGCTTTCAACGTGCTGTTAGATCGTTTCATTTTAAATCACTTTTACCTCATATCATGATCCCTTTTGGTCTCATCATCGTTATTAATCTTGGGATCATTTCCCTTCTTACTATCTTTAAACCAATAATCTAACTTTTTATTATACTTAACATCCTCATCCTCAATTTTTTCATAATTCTCAAAATCAGTTTCATTTTTATCATTAATTATTGTAACTGATTCTTTTGTTATGGCTATTATAACATAGCTAAGCGCAGCAATCACCATAAGTGATATAATGATTCCTAATTCTGAAAATATCACCGAATAAAGGTCAGTGATAGGAGTATTAAAGTCTGCAAAACCTCCTAAAAGTACTATGATACCCACTATTATTATTATATATCCATAAAGTTTTTTAATATTTTCTGGTTGTATTATGGGATAAAGTCCCATTATGATAAGTCCAACACCAATAGAACGGAATAAGTTGTTTTCCGTTGCATTTTCGAGAATGTAAAAGAAATTTCCAGGTTTTAAGTAAAGTAATGCAAATACGAATAATATTTCTATCGCAACTATCAAAATAAGGGGGATCGTATAGACTATTCTGGCCTCTACATTTTGAGTTCTAATTCCTTCCAATGGGGCTTTAAATAAATGTGACATTATCTGATAGAGAATAGCACCTAATACTGCCCCAATAACTGTTCCCCCAATTCCAAGTATTGATGTGGCATAAGCCACAATTCCAGCGATGATTCCTGCCATCGCTACATCCAATGTTTTTGACATGTTTTATCACTTTAAATCTTAGTTTCATTACCTTAAAATCTTATTAACCTTTTTTATTTAAATTTATTGAATTGCAATTATGAATTTTTGTAAAATAATTTATTTATTTTAAATTATTATACTTATTAAAAAAAATTGTATAAATGGGCATGACTATGCCTTAAGGCAAATGAAGTGTGTTATGGTTATAAGAGCATATACTATATTCATTTCCATCTACTTCTACAGAATAGTTAGCTAATTCTTTCTTGTACCCAGTTTCTGTATTTATCAGGTTCACAAATATTCCACATTCATCTATTAAAAGTTCGTTGTATGAAGGATATGTGTGTCCCCTCAATTTTCTGGTTGTTGCAGTACCGGAATTTAGTGTTACCATCTTTTCAAGCATCCAAACGTTAGGAACATGTTTATGTCCATTCAATACAAAATCAACACCATAATCCGTGAACACTCGTAAAAGATCTCCAGAATCTAATAAAATATTTCTTTCACGACCTGTTTGAGGGATTGGAAGTAAATGGTGGTGAAAAGTCACTATCTTGCATATGTCATCCGGAATTTTATTCAGTTCATTTTTTAACCATTCCAATTGATCAACGCCAATTTGTCCATCATTTATATCTGGTTCTGATGAGTCTAACCCTATTATTGCAAATCCTCCACTTTTATCATTATGAATAAATTTGCGTTCCCCAACCTGTTTTTCAAAATGGACTAAACCAACGTTTCTAGCATCATGGTTACCTGGAATCACATGGATCTCTGTAATAGACTCTAATTCATCAAGAAAAGTGGATGCATCATTATATTCATGTACATAGCCCTGAGTTGTTAAGTCACCAGACACAATGATCAGATCAGGGTTTTCATCGGTAACCTGCTTTAATAAATTATTTTTGAGGTCTTGTGAAAATGTTTTTTCCCCGAAATGTATATCCGATACCTGTATTATCTTTTTTTGCAAATTAATTCACCTTTAAATCCTATTTAAATAGTATTCAATTTGATAACCATTTATAATCAATTAAAAAAACATAAAAAAATTTAAGCCTCAGGGGGGATTTGAACCCCCGGCCTATGCCTTACCAAGGCATCGCTCTACCCCTGAGCCACTGAGGCATTATTAAATTATTAATAAATGTATAATTTAAAATTTTACAGATTAAGCGGTTACAAAATTGATATAAAAGTGCAGGGGATGGGATTCGAACCCACGTAGGCCTACGCCAGAGGATCTTAAGTCCACCCCCTTTGGCCAGCTCGGGCACCCCTGCATACAAACGAAGTTAGTTTACATCATATATTAAGTTAACGGTTTCACTAAAGATAAATCAATTTATTACCTTTCAAAGCTAAATTTCAGAGATTAAACTCAAAATAATATATATTAAAATATTAAATATTAGTTCTAACCAAACAAAAAAGTGTTATTATTTATAAATATTACTTTATCCCCACATATTCTCTTTGATATCAATTTAATCGCATTAAATAAACTTAATAAGGATTTAAGATAAAAACATAAGATATATAAGAATCTTATACCAATAAATAACTATATTGAACTTATTAAAGGTGATTAGAATGGATATCTTATCAGAAAATTGTGGATATTGTGGTTGCTGCGTAGGAGTATGCCCGGAAAATGTTCTTGAATTGGAAGAAAGTAAATTGCATATTAAAGAAGGATGCACTGAATGCGGAAACTGTGTAATTGTGTGTCCTCTTGGAGCACTGATCATTGGAGGTAGCCAATGAAAAAATTGGAATATGATGTTGTGGTAGTTGGTGGACGAGTAGGAGGTTCAACTGCATCCTTATTCGCGTCAAAATCCGATGTTAACGTCCTTATGATTGAGAAAAGGCAAGAAATTGGAAGTCCTGTACAATGTGCTGAAGGTGTAACATATAACACATTTGAAACCCTTGAAATAAAGCCATCTGAAAGATACATTCGTTCAAGAATTAAAGGTGCATACATTAATGCACCAGATGGGAGAAGAATCAAATATGATGGAGATATTGCTGAAGGGATGGTTATAGATCGTAAAATATTTGATAAAGAACTTGCAATAGAGTCTGCAAAAGCAGGAACAGACATTATGGTTAAAACAACAGCTAAAGATTTAATAATAAAAGATCAAAAGGTCTGTGGTGTTGTAGCAAAACACTTGGGAGAAACAATTGAAATAAGCGCCGATGTTGTGATAGCTGCTGACGGTATTGAATCTAATATGGCTAGATTAGCAGGCATTGAAACCCATCACAACCCCGATCTGATCTGTTCTTGTGCCCAATACGAGATGGTAGGAATGGATGTTGATCCTGGAGTCTTAGAATTTTACTTTGGGGAAAAAATTGCACCAGGAGGATACTTATGGATATTTCCTAAAGGAGATGGTATTGCAAATGTTGGAGTGGGTATTCGAAGTTCAGTTGAAACTGCTATCAACTATCTTAACAAATATGTTTCTGATTTAGATGCAACTCCTGTAGAACTAAATATCGGAGGAGTACCTGTTTCAGGACCAATAGATAAAACATATACAGATGGATTTTTAGTCGTTGGTGATGCAGCAGGACAGGTAGACCCGATTACTGGTGGTGGAATCCATCCCACAATCTCATGTGCAAGGATTGCTGGAGAGATTGCAGCAGAAGCAGTACAAAATAATGATTATTCATCAGAATTCTTAAAGAGCTACCATAAAAAATGGCGAGATGAAATAGGGGAAACCCTTGATCAATCTGTTAAATATCGTAGAATGGCAGATAAACTAAATGATAATGATATGAATGCACTTGCAGAATTTATTGAAACTCAGGATCTGGAAGCTATATCTAAGATATCTGTACTAAAATTTGTTGGAAAACATCCCAATCTTATGAAGCTCTTAACAGAGCTATTATAATACATTCTATTTCTTTTTAAAAAATTAATCCAAAATAGTTTCAATTTATGTGGTTACTACAATGATAAATCCTAAATTATTTATCCATAAAAGAATACATATTAAGTATAAAGAGATCATTATGAACTTTAATATCTTGAAGGATGTGAACAACACTGATGGATTCTAAAGAACAAGAGTTTAAACCTAATATAGATGATCTAGAAGCCAAAAAAGATATTAAGGGTTTAATTAAAGCCCTCAAACATGAAGATCATATTGTTAGGAAGCAAGCTGCAGTATCACTTAAAAAGGTAGGTGATAAAAGTGCAGTTGAAGCTCTTATAGAAGCTCTTAACTATGAAAAATGGGAAGACAAATATACAGTATTAATAGCTGTTAGAGAAAATGCAGCAGAAGCTCTAGGAATAATTGGAGATAAAAGGGCTATTGAACCTTTAATAAAAGCTTTATTCGAAGACACAGATGAAGAGGTAAGGTGGAAAGCTGCAGCAGCACTTGGAAAGATTGGAGACCCTCTTGCAGTGGAACCATTGATACATGCCCTTAATGATGAAAGCTGGACAGTACGAAGGACTGTTACAATATCTTTAGGAGATCTTGGTGATAAAAGAGCTTTTGATTTTATATTAAAATCCATGAATGACAAAGATTGGCATGTAAGGAAGTATGCTGCAGTTGCACTTGGAAAAATTGGGGATGAAAGAGCAATAGATCCCCTTGTGAAAGGTTTAAATGATGAAGATGGTGATGTGAGATGGAAATCTATTATTGCCCTGGGAAATATAGGTACTTCTGCTGTTGAACCATTATTAAAAGCCTTTGAGACTGATAATTGGCAGACAAAATCAAGGGTTGCCGAAGTACTTGGAAAAATTGGAGATAAAAGAGCAGTAAGTCCATTAATTCAAACACTGAACAATAAAAATCAGAACAAATATGTTCGAGGTCGTATTATAGAAGCTCTTGGGAAAATAGGAGATGAAAGAGCAGTGGAACCATTGATTAAAGCTCTTGATGATAAATATATTTATGTAAGACTCAAAGCTGAAAATGCTCTTGATACAATTAAAACCAAAGGTACAGGATCATGGATTGTGCACTATGAAAATGGAGAAATTTCATTTGATTACCCTCATAGCTGGGAGATAATTGAAACAACAGATGAAAAAAAAGTTATTAAGGGAGGGGTTGCTAACAATGCAATTAACTTCTCAATTAACAGACTTGAAGAGGCAGAGGATATCAAAGTAAAAGAGTTTTCAGGTATACTGAAAAATGTATTCTTAATGCAAAACAGCAAGATCATATCAGAAATGGAATTCAAAGCCAAGGATATGGATGCTATCATATTAGTGGGCGAAAATCCACACAAGGTATCCCTTACAAAAATAATGATAATTGCTTTTAAAAAGAAGGATTTATTATTTTATTTATGGTTTGCTGGGGAACATGAAAATTTCGAACTTTTCAACGAAGACATTGATTTTATAGTTGACAGTTTCCACATACAAAATTCTTAAACATACAAAAATCATAATTTATTTTATCATTAAATTTAAATGTTAAATATTAATTATTCTTCTGTAGACTTATTTATATTAATAAATTAGATGAATACTTTATTTATATACTCAATAAATGACTTAGGTCCTGATAAAATGAATAAAAAAAGTAAGAATCCCACAATAATTTCTACACACAAAAATGAAAATCTATACTTTGCAGTAGGATATTCAGAAAGAGGAAAAATAATACGAATATCACTACCCCAAAAGAGTGAAGAAGACGCAATATTTGAAATAGCAAAATATCATCCTGAATTTTTAGTTTCAGATCAATACTATGAAACTGCAGAGATGATTTGTAAAATGTATCATGGAAGAGATGTAAAATTTGATTTAGAAATTCTTGATATTGAAGAATCAACAATTAATACTTCCTTTGAAAAGGATGTAATTCTTGAAGTTGCAAAAATACCCCTGTGGTAGCGTAAGAACTTATAAAGAAATCGCAAAATTACTGAATAGCCATGCTTACAGGGCAGTTGGAACAGCCATAGGTAAAAACCCATTCCCCATATTAATCCCTTGTCACAGAGTAATTAGATCAGATGGAAAAATCGGTGACTTCAGAGGAGGAACTCCAATGAAGGTTGAAATATTGAAAAATGAAGGAATCAAAATTCAAGATCTAAAATTATTGGATCCAAAAAAAAGCTTACAAAAAAATAAAAAAAATAAAAAAGACAGAAAATCTATCTAAATTTTATCCTGATATGCTTTCATAGCTTGTTCAAGCACATCTGCAAATGTTGTATCATTTTTAAGATCTTCAAGATCTTCAATTGAGAATATCTTGAGAACATTATCTTTACACGCTTCAACACATGCAGGAATAATTCTATCTGTTTCCATACATAAGGTGCACTTCTGTGTTGATTTTTTCTCTGCATCAATAACAATCATCCCCACAGGACATGCAATCATACACAGTCTGCAGAGTATACATGCTTCGTAATCCACAAATAAAGTTCCATCCTCCTCCCTTATGGCGTTAGTAGGACATATTCTAGCACAAGGTGCTTTATCAGGATGGCATTGCATGCAGAAGATTGGAACAGTGGAGGTCTTTTTTGCCCTTGAAACTCCATGCTCGTCACTACATGCTGTAATACAATCCTTGCACTCAGTGCACATTCTAGGATCAACAACCATCAGCGTCTTCATAAGATCATTCCTATCACTTTTTTATTTTGCTTCTTGTTTTTCTTTCAATTTTAAAAAGAAATCAGGTACTGCTGACGAATCTCTTGGACCAACAACAACATCCCATCCAGATTCATCCTCAATTTCCCCACTTAATGGTGCAGATAGTCCCGGTATAATTAAAGTCCTCGTTTTAACCTTTTCTTCTATTCCAGATTCTTTAATAAGATCTGAAACAGATTTACCAGATTGTTGTCCTCCTGCAAGAGATACATCAACTGCTCGGCCTTCAGTATCCAGAACAAGTAGATAACAGTTTGCTTTACCTGATTTTAGATCTCCTTCAACAGTGTAATATGTGAGAGCGAAGTTAGTTGTCAGTAAAACAGGTGAGTTTTCATCGAGTTCTCCAAACTCGTAAATACCAGGATCAACCATTTGTGGTTTTCTTGGATCTGTGAAAATGCTCTGTCTAAGAGTTAGTACAGGTATGAGCTCCCATATATTGGTTCCATGGATAATTAACATATCCGCATATTTGTTCATGAGTGTTGCTGCTATGGTGGCCTCTTTTATGCCGCCTTGCACCTCGTCCTTTTCATATAACCACGTTAAAGCGGGAACTCCTAGAATAGGGAATCTAAAGTCTTCATCTTTCTCTTCAATTGCCAATCTTCTGATCATAACGAAGTTATCGAGTGTGTCACCAATTCCATCATCCACATATGTTCCAGGGTCGAGTACAATATCCTTAATTCCCTTAGATCTAAGTATCCTCGAAAGTTCTTTCATTTTTTCAAGATCATTTGGAACAAACAGTGCTAAAGGACATTCATATTCAATAGCCAGAGATGCCATATCTTCAATGTTATTTTCTGTTGCAGCATATATGAGTGGTCTTTCGTCTCCAACTTTTTCAAGAGCAGCCTTCATTGCCTCTGGATCCATTGAACATAGAACCAATGGTAATTTAGATGATTTTAGTTTTGATGCAGTTTCAGCAAATTTATTATTGTCTCCTGAAACATTCCTTATGGCAATACCATCAAGAACAAGTTTTTCACCTGTTCTTTCAAATTCAGATTCTTCAATGATTTTAACTCTCTCTTTTAGAGTTTCATCATCCATATTATCGTTTACATCAATTACCATAGGCGTTGGGTTATAATATGTGAGTTCATATCTATAAAGAACCTCATCACCACCCATTATCATAGCTTTTGAGCCTTTTCCTATAGTTATCTCCCTCACGGCAGGTGCCAATAGGTTTTCAAGTTTTTCCAGTTCATCTGCTGCCATTTGTGTGCAAAGTTCAAGGTCTGTTTCCTTGTCTGAGAGTTTGGTGGCGAATGCCATACAAGAAGCCTCTCCACATTTGGCGCAATTGGTCTTGGGAAGTAGCCTGTAAATTTCCATTGCAGTGACTTGCAATCTAAAACCTCCTTATTCAAGTTCCGTAATCCAGTTTGTAATATCAGGGACATCAGTTGAAAGGTAATCCCTTGTGAATGTATTTCCTATTTCCTTGAGCATCTGTACAGACGATGGATGAAGCATCATGAATATATCGACACCGCATAACATCATTGTAAGACCCGTTATAATTTCCCATATTGGTCCACGGTAAGCTGTTGGTCCCCATTCATCTTTTTTCATCCAAGCTTCACGAGAACCCCATGCATTGGTTGTACCTGATGACATTGGCATCTGAAGATCTGTGTCTCCTTTCAGTGCAGCCAGTCTAGTCCTGGTTATTACATCGATTGAGAATTCCACACCATACCCCAAGGCACATGTTGTTGGGTCCATGACAATATCTTTTTGAGTTAATCCTTCCTTCATTAAGTACTTGTTAAGAGTTTTCTGCATGTTAATGTCAGTTATTGCCCAAGATAGTACTGCATGATTATAATCCATAGCAGCCTTTGCAACTTTTCTGAAATCAAGATCAAGGTTTGCAGAAGCAAGCAGACATCTCTCACCTTCAGCTGCAGCTGCAGCAGCTTCAAGAACAATAGGATCCTTTATTGGATCTCCTGACCCTCCTATTACCAGAGGAACTTTAACTGCCTGGAGTACTTCTTCTATATCCTGTGCAGCTTGACGTGGAGTTTTATCCATTACCTTTGGACCAGTTCCTATTAAATGTATAGTGATCATGTTTGCTCCATAGTCCTTAACAGCCTTTTTTGCCCATTCTCCAGGATGTTCCATAACATCCTCAAAATGTTCCCTTATTGGCTTAGGAAGGCCAGGCATGGGAATATCAAACACATCAAAAGTAACAACAGGAGCATTTGGTTGTGCTTCTTCAAATCTGTAAAGTGCCTTTTGACCACCCAAGAAAACCGGTTTCCTTGTACCTGCACCCAGTTGAACCTCAGCAACCTCACCCGGATAGTTGTGCACCGGTGGTGCAAATGGTTCTATAGTTGGCAATGTTTCCTTTGCAATAACAGCTTGCTTTTGAGCAACCTGCTGCACCATTTTTTGGACGGCTGGCATCAAATTAATTTCCAGCTCATCAAAGTCCATTCTAAAATCATTTATCTCTATGGTGTCTGTATTTTCCAATAGTTTAAGAAGTTGTGTCATTTTATCCATTGATACACATCCTTAATTTGAATTTAAAATCCTAGATACGATTTTTGAAACTGTAACAACAGAATTAGAATCATCTGGAAGGTTCACGAGAGGTGTTCCTTCAATATCATATTCTGCTACTTCTTCATCTTCGTAAATGGTTCCAATAATTTCAATACCAGTTTCTTTGGCTTTTTTAATTATCATATCTTTGTTATCTGGAGTGATTCTGTTAACAACAAGAAACATCTTTTTGAAGTTTATATCCAGCTCATTAGAAAGTTCTCCAATCCTTTGAGCTGTCAATATTCCTCTTTTTGATTTGTCTGTTACAACTAACATTGTGTCAACGTTTTGAGTTGTACGCCTACTTAAATGTTCAAGTCCTGCCTCTGTGTCTATAACTATATAATCATAGTTTGCAGAAAGGGTTTCTATAATCTTTCTCAGCATATTATTAACTGCACAGTAACATCCACTCCCTTCCGGTCTTCCCATAACCAAAAGATCAAATTTTGGTGTTTCAACTACAGACTCCATTATCTTGTAGTCAAGAATATCCCATTTATTCATATCCTTGGGAATGTTACCCTTCGCAGTGTCAACCTTCAACTCTTCCCTCACATCACCAACAGTTTTTATAACTTCAACTCCAAGTGCCTCTGGAAGATTAGAGTCAGGATCTGCATCAATTGCAAGAATATCCTTATTTTTCTCTGACAAAGCCTTTATTAAAAGGGAAGAAAGCAATGTTTTACCTGTTCCACCTTTCCCACTTACCGCGATTATCACTAGATACTCTCCATTTATTTAGATAGAAATATTTTCAATATTATTCATTTATTATTGTAATTCTATTTTCTCTTAATTATCACCTTTTCAGCGTATATTTTAGCATTTCTGAAGATGATTTTAACTCCACCACTTGCTGAAGGTACTGTGAGTTCTGGTGCATATGCAACTTGTGTCATAGGTACTCCTTCAACTTCCATTTCAGGCATAGCTTCCATTTCTATAGAAGATTCTTCTTCAACTGAACCAGTTTCTTCTGCAGTTTTTGCTTTAGCTTCTTTCAACCTTTCAATGATAGGATGGTTTTTTTCTCTAAGGAACTTTCTGATCTCTTTAATACTATTTGCATCTTCTTCGGTTGGTATTTTATCAGCCAGATCTTCTGGTATGAAATCTATAAGAGAATCTTTAATTGCTTTAGGAAGCCAAATAATCCTTTCATAACCACCATCTGCTTGTAAAAACTTTGGTGACCTCATGTATTCCAGACTTAAACCAGCAAATCCTTCAACTTGCTTTCCTCCAGAACATTGTCCTGCCATTGCAGAAAATGGAATTCCAAGAGGTGTTTCTCCTTTAAAGTCCCTGTCTACAATTCCTACGCCATCAAGTTCAGGTATGTAAAATGCAACCGCTTCAAAACATCCACAGGAAGTATGGGGGTATCCAAATACACTGTGTAGATAAACTCTGTCAACTGTTCCTTGAGATTTGTCTGCCATTACAGTGTTCACATTGGCATATTCTCCCCTAATTTCGTCTAATACTTCTCCTTTATCAATTTCGAATATTGGACCATCAGGATCCATTTTAGCAGCTGCTCTGCAGTCAAACCAGTTAATTGCTCCGCAAAGTGCTGTTCTATCTGGTGTTACAATACATGTATGTGTTGGTGCAAATGATTGACACATAACGCAACCGTAAAATACATCTACATCCTCGTCTGAAAGTTCTCGAGCCCTTGCATCTCTTTCTTCATATTGTTTACTTGTATTTTCAAGGAAAGCTTCAACTTCTTTTTTATCCGTGTAAAATGTGATTGATATTTCCTCGATTATTGGAAATTCTTCTTTAAAAAGTATAGAAAGAGATTTTCCAAGATGTTCCAGTTCAAAACCGGCATTCTTAGCTTCTTTGCTCACCCGACACCATATTTGATCGCGCTGATTTAGATGCATGAATCCTTTTATATAATTACTAAGTTCATGCGTTCTACGTTCTATAACTCCTTCAAGTTCCTTTTCGAGTTTTTCTCCCTTTATCTCAATGAGAATACCGAATGGATATATTTCTCCTTCCTTCATCTCGCTGAGATTAGGGCCTATCACCTCTACTTTCCCGTTTTCAACATCTTCTTTTACTTGAACCAGTTCTGCCCCTATGGATTTAGGGCCTGCAAGTTCAACGAACATGTTCGCCGATCTTATCCGTTCTCCCTCGTACATTGGGCTGACATCAACAGGTATATCCTCAAACATTGCATTCCTCCGATTTATCTATTTCTAGTTTATATATGCTATATATTCCAGTTTTTAATTAATTAGTCTGTTTTCATTTTTTCAAGGTATATTGACCATTCTTTATCCTTCATATTAGGGAATGATGCATCTGCATTTGAGTGGAAATATTTACAAAGTGTAAGGGTTTTAAGATGTGGTGCAAAGTGCTTTAGAGTTGAAAGACCCTGTGAAGCCATGTAATATATGCCTCCAATGAATATAACCAAATCATGTTGTCCTTCACCTTTCAAACCTTCCCATTCAGGGTCTTTTAAGAGGTTAATAATTTCAACAATTCCATATGCCTTTGTTTCTACTCTTTTGTCAAGATAAATCTTGAAGGTATCTGCGGTAGTTACAATGGGCAGATCCCATTTTTCAGCTATTTCAATTGAATGAGTAACAAGAGGTTCCTCTTTTGCAAGTGGTCCTAATACTAATAACGGCCTTTTTGCTTTTTTAACCATCATCTTAGCAGTTTCAGGTGTCACCATAAGTGCCTGTTTGGGTCCTGCTATAACAGTTGGCTGCCATGGAATAACTCTTTCATTCATCTAATCACCTTTCATATCCATTAAAGAAGGTTCTTGAGGTAATTTTTTAGGTTTCCAATTTTTTTCATCTAATATTTTCATAACATCCCTTTTATAGGTGATTGGAATATCCTTTTGAACCCTTACAAACTTGTAAATATCTTCGGGTATGGTTCCAAAGTACTTCTTGTGAAGATCTATGTAATGGTTAAGCTTTAACTGGCGACCCTTTGAAGTATCGTTTGGTCTTAAACATAATTTAGCAGTCATTACGGTTGCTTCTCCAATAGTTTCAGCGGCATAAAGAAGGTGTTCAGGTGCAGGTTCCCCATTTACAATTTCTCCATTTCTTAGATCGTTGACCTGCCATGATTCCTCTTTGTCTGTCCTTCCTAAGAATAAACGCCTATATTTAGAAGCATGAGGACCTACAACTACAGGTATTCCCCATCTGTTTACACCAGTTGCAATTGCAGCCGCTTTCTGAGAATATGCTCCCCACGCAACACCGCATGCTCCCACCCTGTTAAGTATATAATCTGCTATTTCCTCAAAATTGCCTTCTAAAGGCTTTTTAGCAAATATATTAGCGATTTTAATAGCCACGCCAGGGATATGTGCATTTGAAACACAAGACCCCATGTTTACAAGTCCTTTTGCTTCAAAAGATCCACTATAACGCTCGTATAGAGTTTTTCCTTCTTCATCCTTGTATTCCCCAAGCGTCATTGCTCCACAGCCAGTTGTGACTACTATATAATTCCTTTCAAGGAACTCTTCAGCCATTTTAGCTACTTCTTCTCCACCATCAGGGTAGTTAGTGCAGCCGACAAATGCTATAACTCCAGGAATGTCTCCTAAAACAATAGGTGCACCAACCCTTCTGACTTCAACATCTTGAACAGGCCCTCTGCCTGCCCTTATGTTATATTTCTGGTCTTGGAGGTTTATTTCACCTATTTTAGCCATCATTGATATGATTGGTATGTCCCTCGGACATTCTTGTTCGCATCTTCCACAGGAATAACAGATGTCATTGTTATAAAGTCTCTGCATCTGGGAGAGATCTCCCGTACTAGCAGCCATTACAGCATCCATCATGGGTATGCTATTTGGACATACACGATCACACCATTCACATTCTGTACATTCTTTTGCTAATTCAACAACTTCATCTAAATCTGGAAGTACTTTAACTTTAGAACGTCCCTCTGATGTTTTCATTGCAACTTTAGCAGCTACTTCCCCAACTTTATCAGGGTTTAATATCAATGCGCCTTCGATTTGGTTGTTGACAAGTTCTGATACGATTTTATCAGAGTCTTCATCTGTTTTATTAGGAAGTCCAAGACACATCTTATCAGTGGTTGCAATTACCACTGCATTATTTTTCTTGGCTTCTTCAAGCACATCTGTTCGTATACATTGTTCATCAACAATTATAACATCAGCAACACCACTTCGTATGAATTTGAGTTGTTTTGAAATGGGACCCACAATTTTTGCATTTTTATTGTAACGGGTTATATCTATTGCAGCACAACATATACCACAGACCTCCAAATCTTCTTCAAGATTCTGCTCCTCCAGGTAGTCCATTATGCCTGCTCCAGGGGCAACATTATGTCCAATGCATAGAATCACTGGTTTTTCCCTGTCAATTGTTCCTATTCCAAGTTCCACCAGTGGTGCTTCAGCATCACCTTTTGGCATGTCAAGAGCAACTATCTGTGCCAAATCTCCTATTTCTTTTCCAAGATTATCCATTAAGCCTGCGTGAAGTGCTTTTGATTCAAAATCAATACTACTACCTTCTTGCCCAGTATGACAAGCTGAAAGGAGGTGAACCATCTGTTCTTCAAGATAATCTAAAGCTTCTTTTAAATCTCCTAATTTTTTAGGTGTTTTACCTATTAATGTCCTCATAATTGGGGCTTCAATATCTATGCCCGTCCCCATATCTATTGGGAAGTCTTTGCCTTTTTTATCAATGAGATATTCCAGGAGATGTCTAGCGTGTCCTGAATGGGCTGCTGATCCAATACAGCATGCAAGAAGTACTGTTCTAGCTTGCTGTGCGGCAGCATCAATACCACACGCTCCTTTTTTCCCGAGTAGGTCACATTTACCATATGTGCATAAACAACACATATCGCAGAGTGGAGCGTAGAATGGCTCGTATCTCTCCAGTAACTTCATGTCCCAAGATCGTAAATCTGTTACATTCGGTTTTTGAGTAGGACCCATAGGTACCAATGGTTCATCAGTACTTTGAGTTCCTTCTTTCTGGATTATATCTCCTATTGATATCTTGAAATCCTTTGTTTTCCAAAAATCGTCCTTGAATTCCTTAGGTTTAGGTGCCATGCTTATCACCAATTATTAATGATTTATAATGATGTTTTTCCTATGTAACAATATATATATAAATATGTGGGTATTACGTTTTATCAAAATTCTATGTCTTTTTGATTAAAAAGTGATTTGATCTGTTGATCAAAATTATTGATAGAGAGGTTATTATAAACAAAAAGAACAATACTGCTGGGTTCTAACAATTTTCAATATTTTATTTAGAATATTATTAAAAATCTTATAAAAAATAGTATAAAAAAATTTTTCCTAAGAATTTTTATTGGATTATACTTGTGGTTCTAATCTCTTAATCATGAAAGCTAAGAAACCAACTATCATTGGAAATAGGAACAAATACATTATAATAAGTAGTATAGGAGGTATTAAAGCCCCCATTACAGTTGAAGCTGCTATTAACATGATCATTGTTATAACCGGAGCAAGAATTGCAATAAACATGTATAACATTGTGAATGAATTTAGTTTCTGGGCATAATCCTTTAATTTCATCCTTAATTCATAAGCAGTGTCCTCTGCAATAACGTTAAGTGTTTTTGCAAGATCTCCTCCGCTTGAAAGCGTTCTTGTTATCTGATAAACAGCCCTTCGAAGTCCTTCAGAATTTATCCTGTCGCTCATGTCAACTAATGCTTTTTCAGTTGTTTCACCATATTTTATTTCTTCAAGCGCTCTTGCAAATTCTTCTGAAAGAGCCCCATAACCTGAGAGAGCAACAGACCTCATACTATCGTGCATTCCTATACCTGCACGAAGTTCTGTCGCCATTTGTCTCAATGCAAATGGTAATTCTCTTGATGCTTCGTTTGAACGTGACCCCTTTTTGATGTTGGGTAAGTAAACAATAACTAAAGACATCATGAGGATTATTAATCCAAAAGCTGCCCCTATAATTATTCCAAATCCGAGTATGATCATGAGCATGAACACAACAACAAATGAAATTCCACCCATTACAATGATCATTCTTGGTTCTAGGCCCTGTTTCTCATCTTCTTTTAGAAGTTCTTCTAAAGATGCCTTTTGATAAACATCTTTTTTAACCTTCTTTTCCTTGGCCGGTTTCAAACCCCTATCATATTTTTTATCAATTAATTCTTTGAAGATCTCTATCTCATCCTTGTCCATACGCATTTTTTCGATTACACGAGGTGATGTTCTTTTAACAGTACTTTTACTAGATGAGGTCCTTTTTAATCCTTGACCAACTTTACCGGTTCTGGTTCTAATTTGACTCAGTTTATCAACTGGTACAGATACTCCTTCGCCAACCTTCTTAGTTGAATCTACGGTCATTCCACCTATTCTATTGAAGAAATTTTTGAGACCTTCAAAAACCATTTTATCACCAAAAAGTACCCTTTAATGTTTAATAATTAATTTAATTATCTTTTGCTAATTATAATATCTTTTCGAGAATTTGCTCAGGATCTTTATAATAATTGTTAATATAATTTCCAACTTCCTCTATGGATCTTAAGTTATTATCTGCCAGATACTCCAGTAAAAGTCTCCTTTTTTCGATCTCTTCTTCGATATCAGTAATTCCTATTCCCCTAAGTTCAGCTATGTCTCGCAGGGTTTGGCTTGCTATTCCAACATATTCCACCTTATCAGAAACATTATTCCATTCAAAAACTCTATTTAACTGAACATTGCCCTCTTCCATTCCCACTATTTCTGCAACCTCAGTTACACGTCTGATTGAGCCGCCTTCTGGTCTGTACATCCTGTTTTGCATTATAATAAAATCAAGGGCAGGAATCATGATAGTTGGTACATTCATTGGAGGGTTTACCAATCTTGTAACAGTTTCCCTCGCAGTGTTTGAGTGAACAGTTCCCATACCTGAGTGTCCTGTGTTCAATGCTGTAAAAAGAGTTACAGCTTCACCGCCCCTCACTTCACCTACTATTACTCTATCTGGTCTCTGTCTCAATGAATTTTTAACAAGAGTATCCATTGTTAATTCTCCCTTCCCTTCAATATTAGGTGGGCGGGTTTCCATTCTCAAAACATGAGTATGAGGAAGTTGAAGCTCTAAAGTATCCTCAATTGTTATTATACGTTCTCGTGGAGGTGTGAAAGCTGTAACCGCATTTAAAGTAGTTGTTTTACCTGAACCAGTTCCTCCAGCAATTATAGCATTACAAGGTTTAACACCAAGTCCATCGGTGCAAACCCATAAAAAACCAGCAAGATGAGAGGATAAAGTTTTGAAATTAATCAAATCTACAATTGTTAATGGGTCTTTCCTGAATTTCCTAATAGTTAATGTTGCACCATCTGCAGAAACAGGAGGTATTGTTGCGTTTACCCTTGAACCATCAGGGAGCCTAGCATCAAGTATAGGCGTTTGTTGATCTATTCTACGGTTAACTTGCCTAGCAATAACATCAATTATTGCCTTGATATCGGAATCATCATCAAAAATAACATTCGTAATCATCATACCTATCTTTCGGTGGTAAACAAACACATTTCTATTTACACCTATCACCATTATCTCTTCGAGGTCGTCATCCTTTATCATTGGATCTAGCTGACCATAACCAAGCATTTCCTGTGATATTTGGGTTGCCAGTCTGTCAACATCCCTCACGCCTTTAGATCTTAAAAATTCCTTTACTTCCCCTATAAAACTTCCTTCATCTATTCGAAAATCTTCACCTTGTGCCACTGCTACCTCAACTAGTTTTTCACGAACTTCGTTGAATATCAATCGTTCATTTTCAGAAAACTTAGGAAGACTCACATTATAAGTGGGTATTAAACCTTCTTCTATAATTTCTGCCTTTAAAACATCCGAAACTTTTTTTACAGACTTTGAACGTTTAGAAGGCCGTTTCATGACTTTATCTAAATTAAATGCCGAATCTTCACTTTTATCCGGAGCCTTATGTATCGGCTCTTCTTTTTTTTCTTTACTCTGCTTAAATATGTCATTTGAGTCGTTTTTAGACTCATCATCATCAGCAAATTCCCCAAGAAGATCTCTGAGGATTTCTTTACGTTTATCTTTCATAACTCTCAGATATCTATATAATTTAACCAATATTTAAGGATAACTTTTTATTATTGTATTCTTTTTCTAAAAATAAGATCATGAAATTAAATGTTTTTTAATACAATCAATGCAAATGATAAACTATTTCTAATTATAAAATTTGTCAATTTTTTCAGATAAATGAATCTACTATATTTCAGTATTTAACATATTATCCAGAATAATTTAAATTAGAATATTATGATATAAATCAACAAAAATAAAAATAGATAACAACATTACCCCAAATCATAATATCCGCTGTTAATTATTTGATTTTATTTAATTTTTATGCTTAAATATTAATAATATACAAAATGTGACTGTTTGATTGGAAGTATATTCATTCTTTTTGTGGTAATATTAAATTAGATTTTTCAACCAAAGCTATATTATTCAACTTCCAAATCCAAACATCTTATTTTACTATGTAGATCCCAAAGCTCATCATATAATCTATGATAACTATCACTTGATGGATCATCTTTAATAAGTAATATCTCATTATATTTTGAATAGAATTCATTTTTTAATTCAAATAGTGTTTTATGTTCGTTTATTAAAACGTTAATTTCATAAATTTTACTTATATCCTCCATTATTGCTTAAACCCCCATTGTTCTATTAAAAATATTGAAAAATTTTCGTCTAAAAACATACTATTTTCAATTGGTATTTGTTACAAATAAATTTTGTTGAAACTTATAAAAAAGATAACCTGAGACCATCAGATAAGTAAAAAAAAATATATATTATTAAAAAAATAATAATCAAAAAAATTAGTACTACATCTCTTTATTAAAATAATTACCATTAATCATGCTGCAATATTTTTTATTTTTTTTATGGTTCTTTTTATGAATTTCAACAGTTTAGAACCGTTTTTCAATTTTTTCTCCCTTTCAAATTTGTATAATGCCATCTGTATGGAAGTATATAACCCAATATCATCGAATGGCTTTGTTATATAACCATATGGGTTGGTCATTGATGCTCTTTCTAATATCTCATTATCATAATAGGCTGTAAGATATATAAAAGGTATATCATGGAGTTTTCTTATTATCTGGGCTGTTTTTATTCCATCTAAATCCCCTTTTAATATAATATCCATTACTATTATATTAGGTTGCATTTCATTTGATTTTGATATTGCATCTTTTCCATTAGATACAATTCCAAGTACAAAATAACCCATATTTTCTAATCGTTGCTTTAAATCTTTAGCAACTATGGATTCATCTTCTACAATTAAAATTTTTGTATTATTCATTCCCTGCCCCATGTCTCACTAGAAATTTAATTAGATTCGAATAAATACAAATTTTATAAACATTGATATTAAATTATGGGATCAAATAGTTAGAAATTAAAAAATTTTTATCAGAAAAATATGTTTATTAAAAGATATAATTAACCATATGAACATGGACTGCATATGTGGAGCTGGGTGTGTCAAAGATTCCGCAACTATATTAAAACAAATTAAGAATAAATACCCAGCTTGTGTACATTGTAAAAATCCACATCTTAAAAAATTCAAACCACTTAAAGATCAAATAGAATTTAAACGATTGAATGAAAATTTTGGATTGTGTACTTGTGGAAAAAGACATTTAGATGTTGTTATGGCACATATACTAAAAATCATGATTCACGAGGGCATAAGAGATGAAAACTCCACTTTAAGAAATACATGCACACCCTTAATAACTCCAGCATATCCAACAAAATCCCCACCTTATCTTATGGAAAATTCAATGGTCATATTAACAGATAAAATAACAAAAAATTGTGCTGATAAAATAATAAATGAAATACCCGAAGTGAAAGGTATTTTATATGGAGATATACGGCAAACAGTTGGATTAAAAGATTCAGATTCTGAGCCTAATGTATATAAACTCCTTGCAGGGTGTGACATGAGATGTGATGTGGTTTTTACACCATATGGCGAATTATGTATCTATCGAAACCAAGCTGAAATTCATGTTGAGTTTTCTAAACCAGTATCACCCAAAGTTGAGATATTAAAACCGTTCTTAGACAAATATAAAAACCCAAGCATTCTTGATTGTACTTGTGGTCCTGGAACACTTGGAATAACATGTTTAAAAGCAGGTGCAAAAAGAGTTGTATTCAATGATATTTGGTATCCTGCAATAAAAATGACTTTACTGAATCTCCAAGTAAATGGATATGATACTGATTCTTTTGATGTTAATAAAGGTTTAATAGGATCAGGTGAAAATTTCCAAGTTTACTGTCAAGATATTAAGAAATTAGAAGAATCACTCCAAGAGAAGTTTGATATATGTATTATTGATACATTTCCTGGTGTTGATACAGAAAATTTCATTAATTCTGTAAAAGGATTTTGCAAAGAGGTTATTGTGATTAGTTAGGAGATTAATTCTATTATTTAATTTATTTTGTTTAACTCACAATTATAACCCCGCATAAATAATAATCGCTGGAACAATTAGAACTCCCATTAGATTAGATTTGTTAACTCCAATATAATGTGGTATTAAACCCAGAGAAATTGAAGTGATATATACTAGTAATATATACAAAAGATTTGTATGTTCAATAAGTGCGAAAAAAAATACTAATACGCTCATAAAAGTAATAACTAGTTTTGAAAGTTTGCTATAGTTTATTCGATTTATATGTTTTATTAACATATCTCCCAGCTTTAGACATAAAAAGGTTGATATTGCTACTGCAGTGAGAGAAACAAATACAAATAAGAGGAGGTAGTTCACGTCAAAATTCTCGATCATTCTATCAATAAATACTGCGATACCGCTTCGAGGATTTCCAATTAAATATATTGCCATGAGCGAAAATAACGCATCGGATACGTTCACTCCACTCATTGCTACCAAAAACCCCTCTCGATTATTTCCCATATCCCCTCCACCACTTAATTCCTGTGCCAAAATACTTCCCTGAGCTGGTCCCATTCCCGGTAAAAATCCAAGAATACTACCTGCTATCCCTCCAGCAATTATTCCCCTAATAACTTTTTTATTTACTTTTAAACCTAATAAAATGTCTTGAACCGGTACCATGGAGTTCTTTGATAGACTATAAATTAAAGTACTAACCCCAAAAAGTCCTGTAAACATTGTTAAAAGAGAAACATTAGAGGATATGGGTGTGTTCAGCATTACCCATCCCATAATTCCTGAAAAAATAAATAAAAATATTGACCATGCCATTGAATATGTATCTCCATTAAGCCGTATTATCATGAAAACTACGGCTAATATCAGAATTATATAGATATAAGGTTTTAATATGCCATAAAGTGGAGGTAAACACATTACAAAGAGAGGTAGTAAAATTACTGTAACAATCAACGAACCAAATCCTCCAATAGTCACTAGTCTTATTGCTTCTCTACCCCTCCCATGTAGAATAAAATAATGACCAGGTAAAATTGATAGAACAGTACCCTCTTCAGGCACACCCAAAAAAATAGAAGGTAAAAAATCTATCATTGAATGTGAAATTGACATTGAAAGTAAGAATACAGCAAGAAATGCCGGTGAAAATGATTCTAATAGAAAGGTTGATGAAGCAAAGATAAAGGCGTCAACTGTGTTAACATGAATCCCTGGAATGATACCAGTTATTGCACCACATATAACACCAATTAAACATGCTAATAATATATCAAAAATTTAATCACCTAAAATAATATTTGTGATTTATAATTAATAATATTAATTATTAAAAAAGTATTATTATGATTATTTAAAAAATTTGGAAAATTAGAATTTTAGTTATATAAATAAAGAAAATAGTTATTAGAAGGTTTACATTAACCTTCTTACATCAACAACTTCAATACTAGCTACATCTTCGAGTTTAGATAGGTTTTCTTCTATCTTTTCTGTGCCGCCTTCTGCATCATCTACAACAACCGTCACATTAAGGGCAACAAGCCCAAATGCTATTGGTTCTTCTTCAATGCTGTGCAGTTCTGTATTTTCAGGTATTGAATTTTCTATTCCTGCCTTAACTTTAGCCAGATCAATTTCAGGACTTTCTGGCATTAACTTGATTGTTGCTACAACTTCTCCCATTATTTCGCCTCCTTACAATCATCAATCTTAAGATTGATTTAAGGTTGAATATAATTAATACACCTAAATTTAGGTGTATGTTTTACTTAAAAATTAAAAAAGATCTAAGTTATTATGGTCCTTTAAAGCCACATTCACATTTGTATAAATGTCCGAATGTTCTGCATTTCTGGCATCTGTAGAGCATTTTCTCGCATTCTGGGCATGGAAACTTAACATAGTTTTCCACTGGTGATATTTCCTGTTTACAGGATGTGCATTCTATTTTCTCCATTTAATTTCCTCCAATGAGTGTATATTTCGAGCTTCGTCCTTCGATAATCGATATTACCCTATCAGGGTATTTGCCGTTAACAACATAGCAATTAGATTTATATCTGATTAAAAGCTCGGGTAAAAATTCATCAACCGATGTTTCACCAAAATTTAGTAGTTTTTTTGCACCTATAATTTTTATAAGTTTCGCACCATCTTGGCTTGGATCATGCGTGTATATTCCATCTACATCTGTTGCTATTAATAGTTTGGCCTTCAGAAGATCTGATAAATAAAGTGCAATTGAATCTGAGCTCACTCTCCAGCTATGTTCCAAAGGATCTTGATATTCCATTATGTCTGAAGGAATAAAAACAGGTATACTACCATGATCAATTACACTTTCGGCCTTTTCAATAGATTTTACAGCTTCAAACCCTTCAACCTTGTCTGCAAGGAGTGTTCCTATTATGTCCATGCATAATATTGCTGATTTATGGTTGGCTGTATTTGAAAATTGTAGATTTTTGTCATAATCTCTTATTTTATTTGCAAATATTCCCCCACCACAAATTATTAATATTTTTATAGGAATTTGATTGGAATTATTTAAATCTTTAACAGCTTCACATAATTTAATTGCTCTCTCAGGAAACAAACTTCCTCCCAATTTAATTACCCAATCCATACATAAACACCACTATTTCAGGAGCTTGAGATCCTTTGTAATTTTATCAATCTTCTCATCTTCATCAGGACCTATTCCAAGACAGGTTATGGTTGATCTGGGCACTTCTGTGTGACCTGCATCATATACCAGGTAGATTGGCATGTTGGTGGCTTTTACAAGTTCGTATATTTCAAATAATTCTTCAAGATCCTTTACTTTTAATACAACCTTTTTTTCACCTTCAGATTCCCATTTTTTTAATATACGGTCATCTGCTTTTTTATACGCACCCAAACAACCATGACATGCTTGAGCAGCGATTTTACCCCGGCTCATGTTTAGATCTGCTCTCATTACTATGACTTGTTTCATTCTTTCACCATTAATATTTGTTAAAAAGAGAAAAATATTGTATCAAATTTATCTTTCGAATTAAATTTAAGATCTTAAAAGCCTCTTACCAACTCTGTCCACATCAACTGAGTAAAGTTCCATTCCGGGAATTAAAACCCTTACAACAGGAATTTCAATCTCTTTTCTGGTAAGATCAACGTATAAAATATCTCTAAATCCACATTTGTTCAGGAGGAGTTTAGATGTTTCAATATCATCTCCAAAGGATTTTCCAGATATATTTTTTATACTATTTAGTTCCACCGTAGTTTCTGATTCACCAAACCAGTGACTGTTTATTCGTTTCATCCTTTCGTACCCTGCTTTTCTCATGAAAACTGCTCTAATAGTGTCTTCCCGTGTACCATGAATTTGTGTAGCCCTACTCTGTGCAACCTCAGTAAGAGCTCTAATCGCTGCAACTTCGGGATCAAGATGAGTTCCAACACCCAATGTTAAAAGAGCAGGATCTTTAAGAACTGTGTCATCTGAAACTGCCGCAATAGTAGTTATCTTTACATCAGCCGTTAAATCAACAAGTTTCACATTTATTCCGGCATTCTTGAACATGGCCAAAATATCCTTGATTATTGGATTCTCTGTATTTTCACAGTTAATCTCTGGTTTTGATATACGTTTAGATTCGAAAATGCTCCATGCATCCCTTTCAACTACTTCCATTATTCCATGGAATACAGCTTCCTCTAACCTATTACCCGATGCAAGGCCATTTGTATTGGATTGAAAAAGTTTAATATTATTTTTTGGAGTATAGGGATGATAAACGGCATTTGCAGGTATTAAAACATCAGAGTCATCTTTGAGATTTGTTGATGTAACCCATTCAAGATCAACTGTTTCAGGATCAAAGAGAACTTCGGGGAGAATCAAAGATCCAGGATGTAAATAATTATCTAATCTTTCATCTGAGCCTTCAAAGACACCACAAACAAAATTTTGTCTACAATCATCATGTAATTCTGCAGAGTATCTTTCAAATGATTCCATCATAGCAGATGCTTTTGCTTGAGGTTTAGTAGCACCTTTACCTGCATATATGCTAACAGCACCATCTGCTGCTCCAGGTCTTATTGCAGAATAAACTGGAATTCCAACTCTGTCAAGATGAGTAATCTCTGCTACCCTAGTTACCCCGGCTACCCTCAACTTAGTTTCAACATTTTTTATAGTCTCTTCCGGAGCTATCGCCCTATGAGTGCATCCAAAATATTTTATAGGTACTTCTTTTAACATTGAAATCACTTAGAAATATTAATAATCGGAATTAATCTTTTAATAACCTTTTTACATTTGTAAATCCATTATTTTATAGTATATTTTAGATGTTAAATTCTTTGTGTAATCTAATAAAATTATTAAAAATAAATAGTATTAATAAATACCGAAATATGCTTTTACAGCTAAAATTATAGCCACAACAAATGTGATTCCCCATATAATGGGATTCCATCTTAAAACCTTAGCACCGTCAAATATACCCAATGGAATGAGGTTAAACGCTGCTAATATACTGTTTATTATGAAACCGTATACAACAATGGTTCCAAATATGAATCCCATAATATCTGTGGGATTTTTGGTTACAAATGGTGTTAAAACCAGGAATAACAGTGCCAGTGCAATATTTACCAACGGGCCGGCGATGGATATTTTACCGTTCTGTTCTCTTGAAATGTACTCCCCATGAATATATACAGCACCAGGCGCCACAAAAACGAATCCTAATATAAAAGCCGTGAATAAGGCAAAAATTAATCCTTCTAACCACATTTTAAATTCTGCATAAAATCCATATCTAACTGCCACAAACTTGTGAGCAAGTTCGTGTAACACGAATCCCAATCCAACTGCAACGAGTAATGAAGGTATCAATAATATCAAATTCTCATTTATATTGCGACCGTTAATGAGGTATGCGAATATGACTGCAATAACCAACATTGAGATGATTATGTCCCTAACCTCACGGGCTGTAAAACTGACCATAATTTATAGACCTAACTTTACACATATAATGATTTCCATAATAAAATAATATTAAGATTCAATATAGAATAATACACTATTAATTAGTTCATATTTATCATCTCATGGAATGTAGTTATAAATTATTATGCTAGATATATAGCCTTCGTTTCAGTAAAGATGCTAATAACTAATTTTAATTAACCAAATCTTAATTTATTCTCAAAAACAATGTTTTTTAGAAAGCCAATTCCCATCACTTACAACTAGATTATTCATAATTACAAGCCATGTCATTATCCATATCACATGGGAATTCTATAATAATATTATCTCAGACCATATTAAATCATAAGATCGTGAGCATATAATAATTATCATCCAATTATTGAAATGAAATTCGAATTTAAATAAAACTTGAATACAAGATTTACAATGGGATTAGAAGTGATAAAATGGCATGTGAATACTGTGGAAAGGGAGGATATGGTAAACTCATATTAGAAAAACCAAATTGGAAAATTTTTCTTGCCCCAAGTCAGAGGTATATGGGAACATGTGTAATTGCAATTAAAAGACATTGTAGTAATTTATCAGAACTTAAAGATGTTGAGTGGATTGAATTTTCCAAAATAGTCAAAGAAATGGAATCTGTGTTATATAATATCTTCAAACCAACACTTTTCAATTGGAGCTGCTTCAAAAATGCAGCATTTAGGGTAGAAAATCCTCATCCAGAAGTTCACTGGCATTTGATTCCCAGATATGAGTTTGAAACTGAATTTAATGGTATTAAATTTGAAGATCCTGACTTTGGATATATTCCCCAACCGATAATAAGGGAAATTCCTGAGGAAGTTATGGAAAAAATGGTAAATAACATAAGAACCTATCTCAAATGATAAAATTTAATTTATATTAATTTTCTAAAAAAAATGAGGAGATCTAATGAATACCAAATTGAAACAAGTTATTGAATCAATGCACAAAGAGAATATAGATTCCATGATAGTATTAAAACCTGAGAATATAAGATATTTAACCGGATTCAGACCTTCAAGTTCTTCAATCTTGATATTAAAGGATAATCCTGTTCTTCTGGCATCCAAAATTGATCGGGAAGATGCATCTGGAAGATCATTGGTTAATCTTGAAGTATACAAAGAATTTAAGGATGTAAAGAATTATTTGGAAGGTAAAATTGGAATTGAAAATTCCATGAATGTTGAAACTTATAAAAAACTTACTGGAGATTTTGAACTTGAAACAACAGATATTATAGAAATTTCAAGAGCTGTTAAATCTAAATGGGAAGTTGAAAATATTGAAAAAGCCCTTCAAATAGCTGAAAAATCATTATTGGAATTGAAATTTTCAGGTACGGAAGTGGAGTTAGCTGCTCAGCTTGAATATAATATGAGAATTAATGATTCTGAAAGATCATCTTTTGAAACTATTGTGGCATCCGGATCCCGATCAAGCCTCCCACATGGTTCCCCAACAAAAAATGAAGTTGAATATCCAATATTAATAGATTGGGGTGCGGTTTACAATAATTATTCCTCAGATACAACTAGAACAATTATCGAAACAGAAAAACAGGAGGAAATATTTAACATAGTATTGGAAGCGCAGCAAACTGCGATTAAATCCATAAAACCCGGAGTAAAATCTTCAGAGATAGATAATATTGCCAGAGAGGTTATAACAGAATATGGGTATGGTGATGCTTTTATCCATTCAACAGGTCATGGTGTGGGACTTGAAATTCATGAAAAACCTTCTTTATCAAAAAATGATGAAGGTATACTTGAAAAGGACATGGTGGTCACTGTTGAACCGGGTATTTATCTGGAAGGAGAATTTGGTATTCGAATAGAAGATATGATTCTAATAAAAAATCGTGCCACAGTTTTAAACAAAACTAAAGCAAAGTTAAGCTTTTAATAAATTTTATATGATTTATATTTAATAATTTTGAAATTTTTATATCTAAACAATCAGCAACCTATATATGGATATAGTTAAAAATAGTAAATCATTATAAAAGGTGGAAAAAATGGCAATTATACCCCCAGCATTATCACCAATTTCAAGAGGCCTTGACAACGTTATACCCGAGAGGTATGTTGTTCTAATACAGGAAAATCTCATAAGATCAGGAATGTATGTTAAAGCATCAGATCTTTTGACGTTGATGCTACTAGGAGGTTTATTATTTGGTGTTCTTGGACTGGTACTTTTCATAGTGATCGGAATTAATCCAATCATTGGATTAGTTGTGGGTATTGTAACACCAACTGCCATAGTTTTCGGTTGGTTATTCTTTTTAATGGAACGTAGAGTTGATTCAATTGAACAAACTACACCTGATTTTTTAAGACAAATTGCCTCCTTATTAAGGGCTGGTGTTGGTATTGAAACAGCATTAGAGGACATATCAAAACAAGGCGCAGGACCACTGACTGATGAGCTTAAAAGAGTAGTTATTGAAATAAAAATTGGTAGTACATTCGATGATGCCCTTCTTTCAATGGGAGAAAGATTAAAATCAAAAACCCTTGATCGAACATTTAGGATGATTCTTGAAGGCAAAAGAGTCGGGGGAAGCCTATCAGACGTTATTGAAACAGTTGCAGAGGATTTAAGGTCAGTACTGGCTTTGAAACGTGAACGAAAAGCAAATGTTATGATGTCAGTTATGTTCTTGATTATAGCAGCAATTGTAGCAGCACCATTCGCACTTGGAATGATAATGATATATTCTAGTTTCATCGAATCTCTTGGTAAACATAATCCATTAGTTGATGCAGCAGCCATATCAGCAGGCGGATATATTATTATTCATTCAATTATAGCAGGTCTGTTAATTGGTATTGTTCTTTATGGTAGTGCAAGGAAAGGTGTGAAATTTGCACTTGTCCTTGTTCCTGTCGCTTATGGAATTTTCTACGTAATAAAAACCTTTGGAATGTTGCTCATAGGATTTTAATAAGAGTATTGGTAGGTGGAAATATGGATATTATAAATGAGGAAGCAGCACAAAGTTCAGCAGAATTAGTGTTACTATTTGGAGGCATTATAGTAATTGCAATTGTGGCTGCTCTTTTCTATAAGAATTACTTATCTGGACTTGGAAATGGGATAAACAATACAGATCTCCAGAATGTAAACAACAAAATTAACAACCTCAGTAATAAATTCAGCTGATTTAAAATATATAATTAAATTCACATTTTCAAATCAGTAAATTATTTTTTTTAACTTTTATTTAACCAAAAACCCAAACCATTTGTTTAAACACAAAATCATCATTTTAGGGGGTCCATTAAATGAAAATGGTAATAAATGGAAAATTAATCGATAAAGACGATAAAATTGATGTAATAAACCCTGCAAACAACCAAATGGTAGATACTGTCCCATCAGGAAGTCGTGAAGATATCAAAAATGCATTAAAGGCTGCTAATGATGCAAAAAAAGATATTAAAGAAATGTCTTCACGTAAAGTATCCAGGATCCTCTACAATATCTACGAAGATGTGTTAAAAAATTCAAATAGTCTTGCTGAACTTATAACACTTGAAACTGGTAAACCAATAAAAGATTCAAAAGATGAAATTAAAAGATCTGTAGAAACTATTTTACTATCTGCAGAAGAATCTAAAAGAATATATGGCGAAACCGTGCCTATGGATGCTTGTATTGGCGGCAGAACAACTCTAGGATTTACAATAAAAGTACCAATAGGAGTCGTATCAGCAATAACACCATTTAACTACCCTGTAAATCTTGCAATTCACAAAATAGCCCCGGCAATCGCAGCAAAGAACACAGTTATTTTAAAACCTTCAATAAAAGCCCCATTAGCTGCTTTGAAACTCGCCCAAATTATGGCTAGTCACCTTCCAGATGGTGTTTTAAATGCTGTAACAGGACACAGTAGAATTATTGGAAATGAAATGGTATTGAGCCCACTGGTTGACAAAATATCATTTACAGGAAGTGTTGAAACAGGCATTTCAATTTCAAATAAGGCAGGAATGAAGAAGATTAATCTCGAATTAGGTGGAAACGACCCATTAATTATTTTGGAAGATGCAAATATTAATAAAGCAGTCACAGCAGCTGTGAGCGGATCATTTCTAAATGCAGGACAGGTATGCATAGCTGTTAAACGTATAATACTACATGAAAATGTAGCAGATGAATTCATAAATAAATTAGTTTCTGAAACCAGCAAATTGAATATGGGAAATCCTATTGAAATAAAAACAGATATAGGGCCCTTAATTGATGAAGATGCAGCCATAAATGTCAGCACATTAGTTGATGATGCATTAAATAACGGTGCTGAGCTGTTATTGGGCGGAAAACGAAATGGTTCATTTTACTCACCCACAATTCTAGATCATGTTACCCCCAATATGAAAATTGTTAAAAATGAAACATTTGGACCTATAGCCCCATTAATAAGAGTTCAAAGTGTTGATGAAGCATTTGAAGTTGCAAATGATTCCAAATATGGACTCCAAGCAGGAGTATTTACTGGAAGCATTGAAAATGCACTCAAAGCAGCAAGAACAATTGAAGCAGGAAGTGTTATAATTAACAGACAACCAACGTTCAGAACTGACAATATGCCTTTTGGAGGATTTAAAATGAGCGGGATGGGTAAAGAAGGAGTTAAATATGCTGTTGAAGACATGACTAAAACAAAATTAGTAATTTTTGGATGAAATTTCTTTTTATTTTCATAATTTTTTTGATTGATGAGGATATACAACTTTTATACCATCTTCCTCAAGTACTTTGAAAAGCTCTTTGTTCTCTGTATGGATAGGATAGAGGATTTCAGGATGTACATCCCTTATCATCTCAAGTAACTCTGGCCCTGAAGCATGGCCAGAAACATGCATTTTGTACACCGGACACAGATTAAAATGTTTTAACCAGTTGTTTACACGTTTTTCATCAAATTCCATTTCATCATCAAAGGGTTCTGTAACCGATTTAATATAGATGGCTTTTTTCGGTTTTACATCTATTAATTCCTTTAGTTCGAAGAAATCACATCTAAATAAATATTTTTCAGGATCTTTACGAAGATCCATGTAGTTTACAGTATTGTCCCCTTCAATAAACTCTCTTTCCCAATTCTTGAAATCAGAAGATCTCTGGGATTCATCTATCTCTGATCCACATAACCATTCCCCATCCCAACAAACAAAAGAATCGTCACCAATTAACCCCCAACCTCTTTTAGGTACATATACACCTACATCTTTTAGCTCAGGATATCCCCTGCCACTGAAAAGTTTAAGCATGTATGCCTGTTTCAAATTGAGAACAAGAATTCTATCTGTTTCTCTGGCCACTTTATAAAATGTTAAAAGCCTATCAAGATCTCTAACTGGAAAATTGACAATAACTAGACCATTAAAACCTGATATGAGAGTTTTAGCTTTAATTTCTATGTCTTCCTCTGTTTCTGTACTTGGATTATCAATTCTTGTGCCTTCAGATATCATTACTTGAGGATTGGCTTTTTTTGATTCTTTAACAAATTTTTTTGTAATTTCCGGTTTTCTACCATGAAATCTAAGATCTCCTGTGTAAACCAATGTTTCTTTGTTATCTTCAATTATGAAACCAGTAGCTCCAGGAAGTGAATGATCAACAGGAGCGCTTTTAATTGTGAAATCACCTATTTCAAAGTTTTTATAAGGTTTAACAATATTCAATTCCCTTTCAATCCTAGCATCTTTTCCAGTAAGTCTTTTAAAACCTTCTACCCGTTTTTTTGGTGTGAAATGAAAGGTTTGCTTATATTCAAGTGTTTCACCAAATGAAATAACACTAGTATCTTCTAAAACCTTAAGAATTAACTGGGACTCTTCTGTCATGTAAAGAGGTATATCATGACGCAAATGATGTATATAAGCCGAATGATCCATATGTGCATGACTTAGTAAAAGCCCTTGTACTGAAGGCTTTTTCAAAGAGTTTAATCCACAGTGGCGAAGATAATCGTCCCTGTAGACTCCCTTAATCTTAGGTAAAAGTCCCATCTCAATAAAATCCATGATCCCATTGCCCTTACGGGGTTGAAGAAATTCTGAAAAGTAATCATTGGCTTTATTAAAGCTCATTCCAAAGTCTAAGAATATTGATGTAAAATTAGAGCCCAATAATATTTTATTTCCACCTATTTCGTCCACTCCGCCATAAAAATCAATTTTAACCATGTTTTTATTTGTGGGTAATCTTACATTAATTATTTTCTATTTGATAATTTAAAAGAATAAATGAGAATCTTTTAAAAAAGGTAGAATATCTATTTTAAAAAAGTCTCAACTAAGTTTCGGGTTTCATTAAGCGAGTCTAGAGGAATTCCACGAGGCATTTCACCTAAATCTCCTTCAACTTCTTTAAGAACACCATTACCCGAGCCAAGAAACATTCCTTCACTTGCAACTCCCATAAAAACCGATGGAGGTAAAATTGCAACTCCCACTCTGTTTCCCTCTTTAACTGTCAAATCATTGGTAACAACTGTTAATGCTGTGTCTCCAAAATTAACGTTGCATACTAATAATTTATCCAACTTTTGAATACTCACTATTTCTCCTGTTTTGATGTCTATACCAATAACAGGATCATTTATGGGTCCAAGAGATAAACGCTTGTTTACAGTTGAAATAGTGTTCAAAGCAAATTTCATTTTAGCTATAGATTCTTGAAGCTTTACCTTCTCATCCTTAGTTACAAGCTTTAAAAACTGAAGGTGCCAGTGATCCCCGCCGAGAGCCTCTTTTATCTCTTTTACTTGTTGTTTCATACTCTCTATTTGTTCAGAATTTGCAAGATCTTCTGGTTCCATATATGAGAAATACATAACTTGTATCTCGGGCAACATTGCTCTAGCAGTTGTTAAACATTTCTTTTTATTCCATATACCTTTTAAATTCGCACCTTCAGCTGTTTTTATGAATAATTCAACCGATTTTTCTAAAACACGTAATCTATAATCCTTACTTGTATCCCACATTTTTTCACCTGGTAAATAGTATAATATATGAATTAAATTCTCTAAAGCTTTTAGGAATTTATCCAGATAATTTTGTTTTGTTTTGATTTTAACCTTATTTTATTTTTATTTTTATGGCATTCTCTTGATACGCAAACTAAATAAACTATAATGTTCTCTGAAATATTTAAGTAACTCGAAATGTTCGATAGAAATAGCTATTAATATATATTCATAAATTTTGGTGCTAATAATGAAAGAATTCCATGCTGATAATTACGATGATTTTATTGTTATTTCATGTTCAGACAAATGTAATGATTGTCTTTTTAAATGTGAAGTTGTTGTAGCAGATATGAAGCAAGTAAACATTTCATGCAGACATCCCAAGGGTCCTGGAAATCCTATTCATTGTATATACTTTAAAAATCGAAGCGAAAATTAAAATTAATTTGTAAACCAATTTTTTAATAATTAATCATAATTTAATAGATTATCAATTCCAAAGGTTTTCTATCTGATTTCAAAAAATTATTGTTCAGTTTCTTAATTATCATCATGTAATAAAATCAAAGTTGATCAGAGAAAATTAATTGATGTTAAATGAAAATTAAAAAAATTATATATTTATATCTCTAGATTATATTTCTAAATATAAAAATAGGATTATAAAAGCAGTTACTCCACAATCCCGATTTTTAGGAGATCTTTGTGATCATCCCATAATAATCATAAGGTAAAATGCTGTTTAAAAACTAATAAAAAGTGGTACAGAAAAATGTCATACTCTAAAAAAATTTCAGCTTATTGGCAGTTGACTAGATAAATTTTAATTGTAAACTAATTTTTTTTTTATATGTAATTTCACGATTTATTAAATCTCTAAATGGAATTTTGTTTTTTTATTTGTTTAGTTCTGAAAATGGAGTTATTGACTTATTCGTCGTAAGGTTTAAGTATATAGAGGGATTTAAATTTATATTAGTTAATGAATTTGATTGAGACTTTGAAAAGATAAAATGGCAATCTTCTTTAGTATGTACTTGCCATAATAAAGAATAGGTGGTAGTAATGGTAGATTTATCAAGCCTGTACAATTTAGATGTATACACAACACGCGGAAAATACGTTGGAAGAATTCAGGACGTTGTATTGAACATTAAGAAAGGCAGGGTATCCATCTTAAAAACAACAGCAATGAAACCTGATAAAAAAAGTGTCGGAATAAAAGACGTAATAAAAACCAGCATAAGAATTGTTCCAGAAGGGGATGAAATTCGACCTCTTAAAGAGGAAGGAAGCATAGAAATACCATATGAACGAGTTCAAGCTGTTGGGGATATTTTATTAATAAGTCCAGAAATAGTGGAAACCCCTGTAAGTAATCCACAACTATAGGAAGACTGATATGAAGGTTGGTATCCTCGGATGTGGCGCCATAGCTAACATTATAACTAATTTTGCAGTTGAAGGCAAGCTCGGTGTTGATCTGAAATATTTTTATGATAGGGATATGGAACGGGCTGAAAACCTAGCATCACAGGTTGACGGAACTGTTGTACTCGACATAAATAATATGCTGGACAAAGTTGATCTTGTAATTGAAGCGGCATCACCCCAAGCAGTTTCAGAAACAGTGCCACAGGTGCTTGAACATGGTGTTGATATTATTATTATGAGCATTGGCGCTTTGATGGATCCGAAACTTAGGGAAAAACTTAAAACATTGGCAGCACAGAACAATGCAAAAATATATGCACCCTCCGGGGCAATAGTAGGACTTGATGGTATTAAAGCTGCTTCAATCGGGAAAATACAAAGTGCAACACTGGTAACCAGAAAACCTCCAAGATCTTTAGGGGTTTCAGCAGATGAAGAAACTATTCTATACGAGGGAAAAGCTGGAGATGCTGTTTTAAAGTTTCCTATGAATATAAATGTTGCTGCTGCACTCAGTCTTGCATGTGGAAGAGAAATTGATGTTAAAATTATAGCAGATCCCTCAGTTGACAGGAATATGCATGAAGTGCATGTTGTAGGAGATTTTGGAGATATAACAACCATAACTCAAAATGTTAGATGTGCAATAAATCCTAAAACAAGTGTTATGGCCGCCTATTCTGCTATAAAGCTGTTAAAAAGTTTAAATGAAACATTAAGAATAGGAACATAATTATATATTAATATTTTAAAATAATGTTTAAATAACACTTATTATATTCTATTTTATTCTTTCAGAATTTATTTATCATACTGATGCCATAATTTCACTGTGAATTATAAAAATAATAGAATTAAATGGTTACAAAATGAAGGAATGTGAGATATTTTCAAATTTAAGAGTTCCATGTGGTTCAAAAATTGTTATAAGGGCCGATGGTAGAAATTTTTCAAATCTATCTAATGATCTGAAACTTGAAAGGCCCTACGATCCTCATTTAGCAAATTTAATGGTTGATGTATGCAATGATTTTTTCATGGAATTCAGTCCTCAGTTTATATTTACCTTTTCAGATGAAATCAATATTATGCTTTCTGAGGTTCCATTCAATGGTCGTGTTGAAAAACTCGACTCTGTATTTGCCAGTTTTATGTCCGGATCATTCACTAAAAATTTAATTAAATATTTCAAGGATTATCCCACTTCTGAGCAAAACATTAAACCAATATCATTTGATTCCAGAGTAATACCCCTTTCTGGCCAGGGAGTCATCGAATATTTCAAAAATAGGCAAAACGAAGCATGGAGAAACTGCTTGAATGGTTACAGTTACTGGAAACTCAGAAAAGAATTCAGTAAATCGCATACTGTTGAAATTTTGAATAAAAAAAATAGCAGCGCCCTTCATGAAATTCTCTTTGAAAGAGGAGTAAATATGTCTGAACTACCCCTATGGCAGAGAAGGGGTATTGGAATATATAAAAAAGAAGTTTCAATCAATGGATACAATCCAGTAAAAAATGAAAAAGTTGTATCAAAACGTCTAAAGATCTATACAGATTGGGAATTACCAATGCTTAATAAAGAATTTTTCAATCAAATTCAATGAGTTTATTATAATTCTATAATCCATGATTAAATTTTCAAAATTGGAAGGTAACATAAAATGTTCGGATTAGAAAAGAAGAAATTCTCAGAAGTACACATTGACCATGAATTGATAGAAGAAATAATTGATATTGCAAAGGAATCTTATCCCAATGAATTCAGTGCAATGCTTCAGGGAAAAATTAAAGATAATATTCTAAAAATAGATGGCCTTATTTTCCTTCCAGGAGCTGCATCAGAATCTGGTGCAGTGATGGAAATATTTATGATGCCCATGTTATCGGATGCTGTTGGTTCTGTTCACAGCCATCCCGGTTACAGTGCTCAACCTTCTGATGCAGATCTACAATTCTTCTCAAAAAGGGGTTATTTCCATATAATTATTGCACAACCCTACAATGAAGAAAGTATACGTACTTATGATAGTTATGGAGATTTTGTTAACTATACAATCGTATAAATAAATCTTCTTTTTTTGGCTAAATATAAAAAATTAAAAAGAATATTTTATCTTAAAGATTAACAGCCACAGCATCATGGACATCTTCAAGCTTTTTAATTTCTAATATCACAAATTCTGGAACTATTTGGTCTACTTTAAGAACCATTACCGCTTCACCGCCAAGTTCCTTTCTACCAACTTGCATTTTAGCTATGTTTATATTATGTTCACCAATTTTTGTACCGATTGCGCCTATTATTCCAGGTTTATCCTTGTACTTTGAAATCAACATGGTACCTTCAGGTTCAACATCCACCTTATAACCATTTATCATGACTATTCTAGGCTGTTGATGAGTAAATATTCCCTCCACACTTACATCATTGTAATCCGATTTCATTTCAACCTTTATTAGGCTTTTGTAACCTTTAGCATCGCATCTTTTTCCTTCAGTTACAATTATACCCCTATTTTCAGCAACTGTGGTTGCATTTACAAGGTTAACTGGCTCGTTAAGAATTGGATTTAAAACTTCTTGAAGTATCATTCTAGTTAAAATATCATGTTTTGGGAATTCAGAAAGCTCTCCACAGTAAGTTACATCTATTTCGTTGATATTACCCTTGGCCGTTTGTATCATGAACTTTCCAATCTTTTCTATGAGAGCAAAGTATGGTTTTATTAAATTAAAGGTTTCAGGGTCAAGTACAGGCATGTTGATTACATTCTTTGGAGATATCCCTTTGAAAACTTTTTTTATCTCATTAGCTACAATTATGGCAGCATCTCTCTGAGCTTCAGACGTTGACGCTGCAATATGTGGAGTTAATACTACATTATCAAGTTCCAATAATTTACTGTTTTTTGGAGGTTCATTTTCAAATACATCAAGCCCTGCTCCCCTTATTTCATCAGTTGAAAGAGCATCGTATAGATCATCTTCGTTAATAATTCCTCCCCTTGCACAGTTGACTATAAATGCATTTTCCTTCATCATCTCAAATTGTGGTTTTGATATAAGGTATTTGGTTTCTGGTGTAAGTGGCACGTGTATTGTCATTACATCAGATTCTTTTATAAGGGTTTCAAGGTCTACTACTGTTACTCCCAATTCTGAAGCTGTTTTTTTGGTAATATATGGGTCGTAAACAATTGTATCCATTCCAAATGCCTTTGAACGTGTCACTACTTGACTTCCAATTCTTCCCATTCCAATTACACCAAGAGTTTTTCCATTGAGCTCAATACCCATGAATCTGCCTTTCTCCCATTTCCCATTTTTAACTGAACTATCTGCAATGGCTATTTTACGTGAGAGTGCGAGTATTAAACCCATTGTATGTTCAGCAACAGTTATTGAAGTTGATTCCGGTGCATTTATAACCATTATACCCCGTTCAGTAGCTGCCTGGACATCTACATTGTCAACTCCAACTCCTGCACGTGCAATTATTTTTAGCTTATCAGATGCTTCAATTACCTCACGGGTCACTTTAGTTCTGCTTCTTACTATTATGGCATCAAAATCCTTAATAACTTTTAATAGCTCTTCGTTTGATATTGTAAAGTTAGGAACTACTTCTGCGATATCTTTAAGTTCATCTATTCCTTTTTCGTTTATTTGATCAGCGATAAGTACTTTTTTATCCATCTTTTCACCTGCTCCCGTTCTTCTATATTATTATATGAAGTGGAATGAGATTAAATTTATAGGAGAACTTTCATTTATAAAATTCTATTGTGAATAATGATTTTGAATTCAATTTAAATTTAAATTTTGAATATCAATTATGGATGTTTGAATCTATGATTCAGTCTTAATAAAATTTAAGAAAATTAATGAATCCCATAAAAATTATTATCTTAATTGGAAAAATATATCAACTCTTAAGAAAAATGGATGTATAATGAAAGCACCGATTAAATAAAATGTTGGAGGTATTTGTTTGGTTTCTGTAGATGAATTTATAATTGTGAGCTCTAATTACGTACCAGGATATGAAATTTTAGAAACAAAAGGATTTGTATATGGATTAACTGTACGAAGTAGAGGTGTTGGAGGGCAGATAGGGGCAGGAATACGTTCCGTGTTTGGAGGAGAAATAAAAGAATATGTCCAGATGATGCAACAGTCAAGAAATGAAGCCCTAGAAAGATGTATTCAACATGCTCAAGATATGGGAGCAAACGCAATAATAAGTGCACGATTCGATTCTGATGCCATAAGTGATATTATGCAGGAAATTTTAGCATATGGTACTGCTGTTGTTGCTCAGCCAGTGGAGTAAATGAATGTTTGAAGGTAAAATAAAAATATCTCAATCGGAAATTCCAAGAACACTTCTTGGAACTTCTCCTTTTATTGCAGCGGCTCAATTTGGGCACAGAGCAAGACTTTATCAGCTTGATCTATACAATAATCCCGAAAATATACTTAAAATAATCAAAAAATCATATGAATTGGGTATAACTGGTATTCAAGTAATCCCTTACCCTCCTGTAGTAGAAGCACTTATTTGGGCTCAAGAAGCAGGGTATGATATGAATGTGATGGGTACAGTAAGACCTGGAAAGGAAAATGAAGACATAGAATTATTCTCTGATCTAAAGGCCAGTTCAATGCTTCTTCATGCAGATATTACAGATGACAAAGACTGGAATTTTATTGAAGAAAAATTACAATTAATTAAAGATGAAAAAATTGTGTCGGGTCTTGTTACCCATATGCCATTTCAAAACACGGACAGTCTACTTAAATCACCGGTGCTTGATCTATTTGAACTTTACATGGTTCCAGTTAACAAGTTAGGATATCTAATGGACTGTGATACTTATGGAATAGAAGAAAGAACCAATTTTAATAATATTATCAAAAGCATTAATAAAATTGTAATTGCAAAAAAAATTCTTGCAGCAGGAATACTTAAGCCCGAAGAAGCCTTTGATTACTTAAAAACAGCTGATTTTGTGGATATTGTTGCTATTGGAATTGCTTCTGAAAAAGAAGCTCAAGAAACATTCAATCTCTTGGCTTCTAAATAAATTTTTTCAAATTTGTATGTGTTATTTGTGGCACTTGTGAAAAGGTTTGTTTATCAGGTAAAATCAAAATCAACAATAAAAAACCTATATGGAATAATAATATCTCCTGTTTTTTCTGTCATGCCTGCCTTAACTTACTGTCCAGAACAATCAATTCAAATAAAATCCACTATGTTTTTAAAATCCTTTACAGATAAAAATGGAAGATATTTCAATCCAAATACTACTGTAGAAGATATTGCCTCACAAAAATTGATATAATTTGTTTTGAGACGAAGGTATAATTTGAATGAAAACCGGTTATTTATTTTCAGATACTAATTATCCAAAATCAAATCCAAATGTTATATGCTACTGTAGAATTAATATACTAAAAAAATTGATAAAAATTTAAAATATGTCCAAAAAAATAGCTTCTGTACTTAAATATCCCATAAAAATAATTTATTTCATTCTATTCCGAATATTAAGGATAAAATTTGCTACTTAGAAATTTCTAATTTTCAAATGATAATAATTCTATATAAAAGTGAAATAAATGTTCGATTATTTCAAAAAATTTAATAATCATATTATAGATATTAATAATTAATTTTTAAAAGTCCATAATAAATATTTTTAAAATCCTTTGGGAGGAAAAAATATGTTTGATGTCATGAATTTGATTTATGCCATAATTGGATTTTCTATTATAATACTTGGAGAGGGCGTTTTGGTATTATGGTTTATGGGTGAGGTGGAACCACAACATTAATCAATTTTTAAATAATTAAAATTTGTATTAGAACATTTTTTGTTTTACTGACTTATTATTTTTTTTAATTACAATCCCTACGTTCTCTTACAATATTTAAAAACTCTTTTGAATTTTCCATTTCTTTTATTTCCCAGTTATGTACAACTGGTATTCCTTCAATGCATTTTAAAGGTTTTTTACCTTTTAATAAAAACACTGCATCTGACCCTGTGATTTCAGAAAGATCCCTTACATTTAAAGCCATTTTTTTGAGTGCTTGTTGGTTTCTATTTTTCTCCATATTTGTTATAACTGTACTATCTTCTTTTGAAGTCTTTTTCTCAGATTTCTGTTTGGCAAGAGCATCGAATGGTGTTCTAGTTGTGGATATGATTCCAAAGCCAAGATTAGCTAAATTGGGTTGAATTTCAATATTTAACGGAATATTGGTTTTAGAATTATCTGAAATTTGAGTTTTATCTTTATCAAAGTCTGGAGCCCTTAATAAATTAACTGAAAGTGTTATCTTCATGTTTAGAATACTTTCAAGCATCATAGCGGTTTCGGGAAATGCCCTCACCATTCCTCTCTCATATTTATAAATTGTTTCCCTCGAAACATGAGCTTTATCCGCTAAATCCTTTCTTGAAATATTTTGAGATTCCCTAACAGATTTTATGACCTCACCGTCCATTTGAACATAGTAACCGCCACGATCTGCAAATACTTCTGGATAAACTTCATCAACAATCATATTTCTAAGTGTATCTTTAGCAATAACAGGAATACCATGCCGTTCATAAACAACATCTTCCTCTAAATATTCATTTTTAGATTTAATTCCAACTATAAGAGGTGATGCAAAAAATGAGCCTGCAACTTTCTTTATTTCTTCTGCCTGGTTACCTGTGAAGCCATCGATATTTATGAGTATCTTAAGAAGTAAAAGTTCCAGTTCCTTCCTAGCAACCATATCAAAACAACTTCTATCATATATATTAGAAGTTTCAAAACCATGATTGGAAAGAAGATCATTTATCTCAATGAGGATATGATCCCTTTGAGCTGGAATGTTAGCTTTCTGCAAATTAATCACCGGTGAAAAATTATGAACAATATATTATTATACGTTGGAATTGATGATACAGATTCCAGTTCAGGAATGTGCACCACCTATATAACTTGTGTTATAATCTCCAAACTTAAAGATTGTGGTTTTAACATTACTGGGCATCCACGACTTATACGTCTAAACCCATTTGCAAGATTTAAAACACGAGGAAATGGTGCTACATCCTTCAAATTAGAATTAAAATCATTGAAAGAAGCAGAAGAAGTAAAAAAAATAGTTTTAGAGAATGTTCAGGAATTATCAGTACTTGAAGATGAAAGAACAAATCCAGGAGTAGTGTTCTATAATAATAAAATAACTCCCGAACTTCAGGAATTTTCCTTAAAAGCCATTAGAAATATAGTTTCTATAGAAGATGCAGAAAATCTTTTAAATAAAGTAGGAGCTGATTTTTATAAATTCAAAAATGGAAGGGGTATAATAGGTGCTTTAGCTGCGATAAGCTGCCCTCTTAATGATAAAACCTATGAATTATTGGCATATAGAATTTCTGAAAACTATGGTAAACCCCGACAAATAAACCATGAGTCTGTTAGAGAAATGGATAAACATACCTATCCTAAAACGTTTGACAATTTAGATGAAGGATACATTGCAATTGAACCTCACACACCGTGTCCTGTGCTTTATGGTATACGGAGTGAAAATCCTGAAATTTTAATGAAAGCAAAATCCATTGTAAAAGTTACAGAACAAGTGGAAAGGTATTGTGTATACTTAACCAATCAACACACTGATATGCACCTACAAAAGGTCGCAAACATAGAAAATATGGAAAAATTCCAGTGTTACATAGTTGAAGGGGTTGTAAAGGATAAACCACATGTAATTGAAGGTGGACATTTGATCTTCACCCTTAAAGATGAATCTGGAGAAATAGAATGTGCAGCTTATGAACCCACTAAAAGGTTCAGGGATTTTGTGAGGGAACTTGAACCTGAAGACATTTTACGGGTTTATGGAGGGGTAGGAGAAGGAATAAATAAAAAAGGGACATTAAATATTGAAAAATTTGAATTATTAGAACTAGCGATACCTTTACGGTTATTAAACCCCATTTGTGATTGTGGTAAAAGAATGAAATCTGCTGGCGCTGGGAAGGGTTATAAATGTCCAATATGCGGTGCAAAAATAAGGGATGGAAAAAAAGAAAGGATTGAAATATCCCGGAATATTGAAAAGGGATTCTATGAAACACCACCCTCCGCTAGAAGACATTTAAGCAAACCAATTATAAGGAAAAAATGAAAAGATAATTTTTTTTATAATTCTTTTTACAATTTATGCCAAAAAATTTATTGTATGTATATATATTCTACCTACAATGATATCTGAGAAATTGGCTAGGATTATTGTAAATACAAATTATAACAAACTTCCTGAGAATGTGATAAACAAGTCAAAACTATGTTTCATAGATTTTTTAGCTGTTTCACTCAGAGGATCAAGAACTAAAAGTGGAAAAGCAGTTAAAAATTTGTTTGTCAATGGTGAATCATCTACTGTTTTAGGTTTTGAAAAAGCAAATTGCACAGATGCACCCTTAATTAACGGAGTTTTTGCCCATAGTCTTGATCTTGATGATGGACATCGTTTTGCACAACTACATCCAGGATGTTCTGTAATTCCCGCTTCATTAGCATTATCAGAAGCGTATGATAAAACAGGCAAAGAATTTATTAGTTCAATTGTTGCAGGTTATCAGATTTCAATCATCCTGGGTATGATCATAAATCCCGAACACAGAAATAATGGTTTTCATAGTACAGGTACTTGTGGAACCTTTGGTGCAGCAGCAGCAGCGTCTAAAATCATGTGTTTAAAACCTAAAGATATTATTAACGCATTAGGGCTTGCAGGGACCCAAGCTGCAGGATTATTAGAATCTGATCATTCAGGTACTATGGGGAAACATTTACATGCAGGTAAAGCAGCACAAGCTGGTGTGATCTCTGCAATGCTCGCTGAAAATGACTTTACTGGTGCTAATTTAATAATAGAAGGTAATGAAGGATTTTTAAAAGCAATGGTTTCTAAAAATCATTATGAAAATTATAAAATCAAAGCAGATAACCTCTTTAAAAGCAAAAAATATCATATAAATGATGTTTACTTCAAAAGATATCCTGTATGTAGACATCTTCATTCATCAATTGATGCCATAATTGACATTCATAAGCAGATGATTTTGGAAGGAACAAATATAGAAGATATACAATCAATTAGAATTAAAACATATGAAATCGCTTCTGAACATGATGATTACAACCCACAAACCATTGAATCAATTAGACAAAGTTTACCAGTTACATCTGCGATTTGTATTTTAAATGGTGAATTAAACTTAGAGAACATTGAAATTGATCATGAAATAATTTCAATGGCATCTAAAGTAAGCATAGATAACGATAACGATATTAATAAACTCTACCCTTGGAAAAGGCCATCTGAGGTTACTGTCATTACAAAAGAGAAATCTTATTTTTGTAGGGCAGATTTACCGCAGGGAGAACCAGAAAATCCTTTTAATCAATATGAAATAATGCATAAATTCCATAATCTAAATCCAAAGGTTGATCTAGATGTTTTAAACGTGATCAACAAACTTGAATCCTATAAAATGAATGAACTAATGGAGATATTGAACAATGCATTTAAATCTTGATAAAAAAAATTAAGAATTTAAATATATTAAAAATTTATTGAGAATATCTTAAATTTAAAGGTGAGTTAATGCGCACAGAAGATTTTTTAAGGGAAATTGGCATTGAAAGAATGGATGAAGAGTTAAAAGCATCAAAAAAACGTTTTCCAGACGGTGCACAGTATCGTTTCGAAGTTCCTGGTATTCAAAATCCTGGTGCTATGGCTGCATTAGTTAATGCAACAGATCAGTACGGTGTTACTGTTCACAGGGTAACTCAGACAAAGGGCATTATGCTTTTAACAGATGAAGAAATTGAAGAAATGGTCAAAATTGCAATAGATGCCCGTATGGAGCTATTTTTAAGCGTTGGTCCAAGGGCAACCTATGATACTAGTGCGTCTGCCAACACCCCCGAAGGAGCTAGGATAGGTTATAGATTGAGAGGATATGAAAATCTTTTATATGCAATAGAAGATGTTAAACGCGCCACAACCTTGGGGGTGAGGGGAATTGTGATCTACGACGAAGGATTACTCTGGGTACTAAATAAAATGAGAAAAAAAGGAGAGTTGCCAAAAAATACACATTTTAAAGTTTCAGCTCATTGTGGGCATGGCAATCCTGCATCTGCAAAGTTCCTGGAAGAAACCGGGGCAGATTCTTTCAACCCGGTTAGAGATCTTCAAATTCCAATGATGGCCTCTATTAGAAAGTCAATAAATATTTCACTGGATCTTCACATGGAAAATCCTAAATCTTCCGGAGGTTTTATACGGCATTATGAAGCACCAGAAATAATAAGGAAAGCATCACCAGTTTACCTTAAAACAGGAGGATCTATTGCAGCACATCATGGATGGGAAACAACTCAAAGCCAAGCCACCGAACGAGTGAGACAGGTTTTTCTAGTTCAAAGCATGATTGACCGTTATTATTCTGAAGCAAAGATTTCTAAACCTGGAACGGATGATATGGCCATACCAGAAATATAGATCAATCTGATGTAATATTATATAATAAATTTATATTTAAGAAATTTAATAGAAATACGTATTGGAGTTTAGATAATGGTTTTAGTTGATTTGATTAAAAAAGCAGTTATAGAAGCCAGCACAACTTTCAGGAATGACCAATTAGATTCTTATAGACGTGCAATTGAAATTGAAACTAATCCTAATGCTAAATGGGTTCTTGAACTTCTTTTGGAAAATGCAAAAATTGCTAAAACAAATAAAGTTCCATTATGTGATGATACTGGAATACCACACATCCTTATCGAAGTTGGGAATGAAAGTCAGCTCCCCCAGAGTTTTTTCAAGGATATAAATAATGGAATTGCTGAGGGTTTAAGTGAACTTCCTGCTAGACCCATGGCTGTCAAGGGAGATTCCATCGAAAGAATTGAACAATCAAAGGGATTATATAATAACCCTGAAAAACTTGTAGCTCCTTCTTTTATGGTTGATAGCATGGAGGGTAAGGGGGTTAATATACATATATTGATGCTTGGTGGAGGTCCTGAAATTCGTGCACATACATATAAGGTTTTCCACAAGCGAGATCATAGAAAAGTATTTGAAGAAGTTTTAACATGGTTGAGATCAGAGATTACAATGCTTGGATGCACACCTTGTATTCCAACTATTGGCATTGGTAGAACTCATTTTGAAGCTGCATCGCTTATGCTGAAGGCAATGGCATACGGGGACCTTAATAACCAGTCTGAATTAGAGAAAGACCTGACAGAATCACTTAATATCACTAATGCAGGTGCACTCGGAATTGGTGGTTCTATAACTGCACTAGGATCGTTTGTAAATATTGGACCTCAAAGGGCCAGTGGCGTGAGAATAACTTGTACACGTCCTTGTTGTTGTGTAGAACCAAGGAGATCATCCGTAAACCTGTCTTCCAAATATTTGGAGTGATTTTTATGGCAATTGGAAGAGAAACTGTGGAAAATATACTAAAATTAACTAACCCCAAGTGGAAAACCTCCATAACCCGAATTGAACCAAACAAGATAGTTACCCGGGGATATCCACAGGAAGACCTAATAGGAAACATATCCTATCCTGAGATGGCATATTTACTTATAAAAGGAAAAATGCCATCTGAAAAGGATTCAAAAATGTTTGAATCTGTACTTGTTTCATTTTGTGACCATGGTGTTACACCTCCTAGTACACAGGTTTCCAGACTTATGGCCTCCACTGGTTCTTCAATGAATAGCTGTGTTTCAGGAGGACTCTTATCCTTTGGAAAATATCATGCAGGAGCTCTGGAACGTTCAATGAAGATTTTACAAGAACTGGTTCAAAATGGGGTTATAGGATACAATGGACCACTTGAATCCCATCATGATATAAGAGCAGTTGCAGGTGTTGTTGTTGATGAATTTTTTAACAACAATGAAAAAATACCAGGTTTTGGTCACAGATATCATTCAGAAGATCCTCGTGCCAGTAAACTTATAAAAATTGCAGAGGAATATGGATGTAACGGTGTACACACCGAACTTGCACTTGCAATCGAAGAGATACTATTTGAAATTAAAGGAATCAAGATGAATATTGATGGAGCAAATGCAGGGATACTTTCTGACCTTGGCTTTGATTGGAGTCTTGGAACTGGTGTTTTTATGATGGGCCGACTTCCTGGAATTATTTCACATGTTTTTGAAGAAAAAACTATTGAACCCCCCTTCAGAAAAATATTTGACGTTGATGAAATACACTATCAAGACACAGAGGTGAAAACACGAAGTTTAGCTAGAGTGATGAATAAGAATAATAAATAAAATTGCATTTATTAGAGTTATTTTCTTATTGAAAATTAATTTAAAAAAATCAAATAGTAAAAGATAAATATAACTCAAAATAGATTTTCCAACATAATCATGGTGATTTAAATGACAACGATATCGGAAGCTATTACTACCATTAAAAAGGCTGAAAATGATGCTGAGAAATTAATAGAAGATACAAAAGAGAAATCGGTCCAAAAAATAGAAGAGTCCTGCTTAAAATCAAAGGAGATTATTGAAAAATCCAAGGAGGAATCTCTTGGTGAAGCTGAAAACATGTTGTTTGAAGCTGAAACTAATGCCAAAAAAGAAGCCTTGCATATATCCAATAAAACAGCTGAAGAAATTGAAATAAATAAAAAAACAGCAATGGATAAGGTAGATGAGGCATCGGACATAATTGTAAGAAGTATTTTATAGTGTGAGTACCATGTTCAAGCCGGCAAAGATGAAGAAGCTCAAGATAATTACTTTGGATCAGTATGCTGATTCTGTTGTGAAATCACTTCACGAATCAGGTTTAGTACAGATCTATGACATATCTGAGCGAATACAACAAGATGCAGAGTGGAAACAAATTCTAAGACCTTCTCATGCAACTCCTTTTCTAGGTAAAATTTCCTCCCTTTTAATGAAAGTAACTGGAACAGCAGACTTTTTAGATTCTGTAAGTAAGAAGGATGAAGGGATTTTAACTATTGCCAAAGGATTTATTAATCCTCCTCAAATTGAGAAAAAGGAAGTTGAACAAGTAGAAGTTGAAAAACTTTTATCAAATGCAGAAGAAATCCTAAATCAGGTTGAATCACAAACCAACCCCTTGGAAGAAAAGCTAAATGAACTTGAAACAGAAAATTCAAGACTGAAAAACGCCATTAATGTAGCTGAAAATTTAATAAAATTTGATGTTAATATTGGTGACTTGGCAGAAACAAAATACGTCTCTGTTATAGCAGGCAAAATTGCTTTAGATTCCTTTAAACAATTTAAAGAAGGTATGAAAGATTTACCCGATGAAATTGTGGTTTTTGATAATGACAGTACAGATAAAGAATTTAAAATACTATTGGTGGTTACCCTTAAACAAAACGGGGACAAAATTGCCAGTCTGTTAAGGAAATTAGAATTTGAAAGATTCGAATTAACTGGTCTCTCTGGTAAACCTGAGGAGATTATTGAAAATTCAGAATCAGAAATAGAATCCATTGCAAAAGAAAAAGAATTAATTTTAAACAATTTAGCAGAAATTTCTGCAGAATGGCATTCTGAATTATTGGTTTTAAAAGAACTGCTTGAAATTGAAAAACAACGCAGCGAAATATTCTCATCGTTTGGTGAAACCGAAAACACTGTTATGTTTGAAGGATGGGTTACAAAGAAAAATCTTGAAAAAACCCTCGGTATTATTGAAAACATGACTGATGGTCATTCAATTGTAGATGTATCCGATCCAGATGTTGATAAGGATAAAATACCAGTGCACTTGGATAACCCAAGGTTTGCCAAGCCATATGAAATGTTCGTTCATATGTACTCCCCACCAGATTACAGGGAGTTTGATCCAACAATTTTAATGGCAATTATATTTCCGTTCTTCTTTGGTTACTGTTTAACAGATGCCGGATACGGAATTGTTGATGCAATTTTAGGTTTAATTATATTTAGAGGACTGGGTAGAAACAGCAAACTCATGTCTAACATAGGTCTTATTCTGATTGCTTGCGGTGCATGGGCATTTATACTTGGAATGGTTACCAATGGTTTCATTGGAGATTTATTCCCAAGATGGATACTTGGCGCACCACTTCCAACAACAATTGGAGCTATTGATGCATTTGTTCATCCTGAGATCATCCTTGTAATCGCATTAATAGTTGGTGTTTTACATATAAACATGGGTCTGTTAATAGGATCATACAACAATATAACCCGTGGAGATGTAAGGGAAGCACTTGGTTCACAAATAGTTTGGTTTGTTCTCGAAGCTGGTATTATTATACTTGCATTGTTCTACATATCTGGTTCTATGATGAGTGGCGCCATATTTGGAGGTCCTATAATTCTTTTAAGCCTTATAATGCTCATTTACTTCAATGGAGCATTTGGTCTTATGGATCTTACAGGATTCCTTGGAACCATATTATCATACGCCAGGCTATTGGCATTGTGTCTTTCAACAGGCGGTATAGCCATGACAGTTAACATATTAACAGGACTCTGTGAAAGCATGATTCCAGTTATTGGTATTGTATTAGCCCCAATTGTATTCATTGGAGGACATATAGCCAATTGTGCATTCCAGAGTTTGGGTGCATTTATAAATTCATTACGTTTGCATTACGTTGAGTACTTTGCTCAGTTTTACATAGGTGGAAGTCAAAAGTTCAAAGCCTTCCGAACAAAAAGAAGACATACAGAATTAGGAGGTAAATAATATGGTAGAAATTGTATTAGGAACAGCATTAGCAGCAATCGGCGCAGGTATAGCGGTCGGAATGGCTGGTTTAGGATCAGGTATAGGACAAGGAATTGCAGCAGCAGGAAGTGTAGGTGCAGTAGCAGAAGACCCTGATATGTTTGCAAGAGGTATTATTTTCACAGCATTGCCAGAAACACAAGCTATATACGGTTTCTTGATTGCCATTCTGCTCCTGGTTTTCTCAGGAATTATGGGTACAGGAAATTCATTAACTGTAGCATCAGGATTAGTCGCTGTAGGTGCAGGTGCTGCAGTTGGATTTGCAGGTTTAGGTTCAGGTATGGGTCAAGGTATAACAGCATCTTCTGCTGTTGGAGCCGTTGTTGAAGAACCAGACATGTTTGCAAGAGGTATTATATTTACAGCTCTATCAGAGACACAGGCTATATACGGTTTCCTTATTGCTATATTGCTTATGGTCTTCGGTGGAATTCTTGGAGGATAAGACATGAGTGCCGGGACAGGGAAAATATTCTCAAGTATAATGTCAGATGCTCAATTCAAAGCGGATTCTGTATTGGAAGAAGCTGAGAAGGAAAGCACCTCCATTTTAGGAGAAGGCGAAAAGATTTCCATTATTGAAAAGGAAAAAATCTTAGAAGACGGTAAAAAACAGTCTGCAATGAGGTATCAACAGATAATCTCTGAAGCTAAGATGAACTCGAGAAGGATGGAACTTGAGGCAAGAGAAGAAATAATAGAAAAATCCTTTAAAAAAGCTGAAGAAAAGCTTGCAGAAATTGCGTCTTCAACATCCGAAGAATATAAAGAATCTCTTAAAAATATTATAACAGAAGCTGCATTGGAAATTGGAGGCGGAGAACTTATTATACTCCTCAAACAGGAAGATGTAGCTAAAATAAAAGATTCTATATCGTCAATAGAAAATGAAGTTAAAGAAAAAACAAGTAACGAAACTAAGTTAGAGATAGGGGATAACATCAACACCATTGGTGGATCTATAGTAAAAACTAAAAATGGTGATATAGAAGTTAACAACACTATCGAAGCAAGGATGCTTAGATTTAAAAAATCTCTAAGATCAGAAGTTGCACGTATACTTTTCAAATGATAGGGGAGATTTAAATGGTAGAAGATATTGCTACAATAGTTACTTCACTTGGATTTCCCTCGGTTGAAGCTTTTATCGGTGCAATGTTCCTAGTATTGGCAGTTGTGGCAGTAATAGTGGTTGTATCAACTATAAAACCTGTGTTAGATATGTTCCCCTACACTTATCCTAATGCTAGGGTAAGGGCAAGAACTGGAAGGTTGTTCACTGAAAAAGAGTTTTCAGAGATTGTTGAATCACAGAACATTGAAGAGGTTAAAAATTACCTACGAAGTGTACCTGATTATGCAAAGTACATTGATCAGTATCCTCTGGAAAAAGCACTGGACACTCAACTTGCAGAAACATACGATCTAATTGCAAGGATTACACCAGATAACAGTAAAGAAGTTTTCCAGTTTTTACTAAAAAAATGGGATATTAGGAATATCAAAAGTATTATAATCGCTAAAGAAGCAGGTCTAAGCTCAGAAGAAACTTTAAATCTAATAGTGCCATTTGGTGCACTTACTGATAAATTAGACAGCCTTATTGAAGCAGACAATGTTACAGAAGTACTTAATGCCCTTGAAGGCACTGAATATCCAAAAATTTTAGAGGATGCAATTCCTATTTACAATGAAACAGGCTTGCTGTTACCTTTAGAAGCATCTCTAGACAAATATTTATTAAAAAACCTCTTAAGAGCTTCAGCAACTCCTGAAGATGATAACACAAGTCTTCTTCATAACTATATTGGTACTATGGTTGATGTTGCAAATATCAAGATTATTATTAGGGCCAAAGCAGACGATCTTAAGTTTGAAGACATTGAAGCATATATGATTTCAGATGGTTATCAAATCAGGGAATGGAAGCTAAAGGAACTTATGGAAGCTGAAGATGTTGCTGGCGTTGTAAATGGATTGGAAGGTACAGATTATGCACCTATGCTATCAGATGCAATGTCAGATTATACTGAAACAAATTCCATGGCAAGTTTTGAAAATGCATTGGATAGTCACTTAACTAAAACAGCTAAAACCATATCATTGAAAAATCAGTTTGGGATAGGACCTATGATAGGATTTTTAAATAGGAAGGAAAGTGAAGTAAAGAAATTAAAAATCATAGCTAGAGGTAAAAGGGAAGCTGGATTCTCAACTTCAATGATTAAGGAGATGTTGATATGAAATCAAGTATAGCTGTGATGGCTGATGAAGATACAGTAACAGGTTTTATGCTCGGAGGTATTAAAGAAGGATACCCTGTTAAGGATATGGAAAAAGCTGGAGAAATTCTTGAAGATCTAGTAAAAAAGGATTTTTCAGTCATAATAACAACCGAGAAAATAGGTGACAAATTTAGAGACACTATAGATAAATTAACAAGTGAACGCGCACTGCCTATGATAATTGAAATACCAGACAAAACAGGCTCGATTGAAAGGGAATCTGATCCTATGAGAGAGCTAATAAGAAGAGTAATTGGGGTTGAGATGGTAAAATGATTACTGGAAATATAATAAAAATAGCAGGACCTGTTATTGTCGGAAACGGCATGAAAGGAACCCAAATGTATGAAATGGTTAAAGTCGGGAACGACAAGCTCATTGGAGAAATAATTGAACTCGAAGGTGACACAGCAACCATACAAGTATATGAAGAAACAGCAGGTATGAAACCTGGTGAACCTATTGAAAGTACAGGAGGACCATTATCAGTTGAACTGGGCCCCGGTATAATTGGATCAATATTCGATGGAATTCAGAGGCCTCTTGAAAAGATCAAAGTATTGACAGGAGATTATCTACAGAGAGGAGTGAGTGTTCCATCATTGAACAAAGAAACAAAATGGACGTTCAAACCAACTATAACAGTTGGAACCGAAGTTAAAGGTGGAGATGTTATAGGAGAAGTTCAGGAAACATCTGCGATTCTTCAGAAAATAATGATACCGCCAAAAGTGGAAGGTAAACTCATAAGCATTGTGCCTGAAGGACAGTATACTGTTGAAGAAGAAATAGCAGAAGTTGAAACTTCATCAGGTATTGTAAAAGTACCAATGATGCAAAAATGGCCAGTAAGAGTTGGAAGACCATACAAAGCAAAATTAGACCCAGATATTCCGCTCGTAACTGGACAAAGAGCACAAGACACTTTTTTCCCCGTTGCTAAAGGTGGAACATCAGCTATGCCTGGACCATTTGGATCAGGAAAAACTGTTACACAACAACAGCTTGCAAAATGGGCAGATGCAGATATTATTGTATACGTAGGTTGTGGGGAACGTGGTAACGAAATGACAGAGGTTCTAAAAGAGTTCCCAGAACTTGAAGACCCAAAAACAGGTAAACCACTTATGGACAGAACAGTCCTTATAGCAAACACATCCAACATGCCAGTGGCTGCAAGGGAAGCTTGTGTTTATACAGGTATAACCATAGCAGAGTATTTCCGTGATATGGGATATGATGTAGCACTTATGGCTGATTCAACCTCAAGATGGGCCGAAGCAATGAGGGAGATCTCAGGAAGACTTGAAGAAATGCCCGGTGAAGAAGGATACCCTGCATATTTAGCATCAAGACTTGCACAGTTCTACGAACGGGCTGGAAGGATAACTACAGTAGGTACAGAAGATAAAACTTCATCAGTAACAGTTGTTGGTGCAGTATCACCACCTGGTGGTGACCTTTCAGAACCAGTTACACAGAACACACTACGTATATCCAAAGTGTTCTGGGCCCTAGATGCATCACTTGCAGATAAACGTCACTTCCCATCAATAGATTGGCTCCAAAGCTACTCATTATATGTGGACAGTGTAGAAGACTGGTGGAATACCAATACAGGATCAGACTGGAGGGAAACAAGGGACGAAGCAATGGCCCTTCTCCAAAAAGAATCCGAACTACAGGAGATTGTACAACTTGTTGGTCCAGATGCACTTCCAGATCGAGAGAGAATTACTCTTGAAACAACCAGAATGATAAGAGAAGATTTCCTTCAACAAAATGCTTATCATGAAGTAGATACATACTGCCCTCCTAAAAAGCAGTACGAAATGCTTAAAACCATAATAATGTTCCATAAGAATGCAGAAGCAGCACTAGATCGTGGAGCAGCATCCGCAGACCTTATTACCATCCCTGCAAAAGATGAGATCGGTAGGATGAAATATCTGCCTGAATCTGAATTTTTTGTAAAGGTAAAGGAAATTCAGGATAGTATAGTTAAACAATGCAGTGAGGTATGAAGATGAAGATTGATATCAAAACAAGGGAATATACAACTGTTTCCGAAGTTTCCGGTCCTCTAATGATTGTTGAAGGTGTCGAAGGTGTGGCATACAACGAAATCGTTGAGATCGAAACACCTGCAGGTGATAAAAGGAGAGGGCAGGTTCTAGAAGTCCGAGGAGACCTTGCTGTTGTGCAAGTTTTTGAAGGAACTAGCGACCTCAATACCTCAACAACCAAAGTCAGGTTTACAGGAGAAACAGCAAAACTCGGTGTTTCACCAGATATGTTAGGAAGGGTGTTCAATGGAACTGGTCAACCAATCGATGGTGGTCCAGAAATCATTCCAGATAAAGAACTTGATATTAGTGGTAACCCAATGAACCCTTCAGCAAGGGAATTCCCAGCTGAGTTCATTGAGACAGGTATATCAACTATAGACGGTATGAACACTTTGGTACGTGGCCAGAAACTACCTATATTTTCAGGTTCTGGTCTTCCACACAACGAACTTGCTGCACAGATTGCAAGACAGGCCAAGGTTATAGGTGAAGAAACAGAATTTGCAGTTGTATTTGCTGCAATGGGAATTACTCACGAGGAAGCAAACTATTTCATGAGAGATTTCGAACGAACTGGAGCTCTTGAAAGAGTTACAGTTTTCATGAACCTTGCAGACGACCCAGCTATAGAAAGGATCATAACCCCAAAAATGGCTCTTACAACTGCAGAGTACTTTGCATTTGAACTCAACATGCACGTGCTTGTTATACTTACTGACCTTACTAACTACTGCGAAGCTCTTCGTGAGATTTCAGCAGCAAGGGATGAAGTTCCTGGAAGAAGAGGATATCCAGGTTACATGTACACCGATTTAGCTACCATGTATGAACGTGCAGGAAGAATTGTAGGCAAAGAAGGTTCTATTACCCAAATGCCTATATTAGTTATGCCCCAAGATGATATAACCCACCCAATTCCAGATCTTACCGGTTACATTACAGAAGGACAGATTGTGCTAAGCAGAGATCTGCACAGGAAAGGTATATACCCTCCTGTAGATGTTCTACCATCACTGTCAAGATTGATGAGTGGTGGAATTGGTGAAGGTCAAACAAGAGAAGATCACAGTGGTGTTTCAGACCAGCTATACTCAGCATATGCTGAAGGAAGGGACCTGAGAGATCTGATGGCAGTTGTGGGTGAAGAAGCACTTACAGAGCGTGACAGGAAATTCCTGAGTTTTGCAGATGAATTTGAAAAACAATTTATAACTCAGACAAAGGATGAGGACAGATCTATTGAAGAAACACTCAACCTAGGTTGGGAATTATTAAGCCTTTTACCCGAAGCAGAACTGAAACGTGTAAGGGCAGAACACATCCCAAAATATCACCCAGCATACAAATAAACCCCCTTAAAATCTATTTAAATTTTTAAATTTTTTAAGAGGACAAGAGGGATAAAATGGCACAGGAAATGATAGAAGGAATCAATCCAACAAGGATGGAACTTCTAAAACTTAAAGATAGGGAAAAACTTGCAGTAAAGGGCCACAGCCTCCTTAAAGAGAAGAGAAATGCCCTTATCATGGAGTTTTTCAACATATTAGAGCGTGTTAAGGGTTCAAGGGAAGATGTTGAAAAAACACTCCAAGAAGCCTACAAGGATCTTACAGCTGCACAGATTGTGATGGGGGATTTAGCCGTCAAAAAGTCAGCCATGTCTGTTAAAGAATCTGTTGAGGTAGATATTGACTCCAGAAGTGTAATGGGTGTTGTTGTGCCGGTGATCGATTCAGATATCCATCAACGAACCATGGTTGAAAGAGGATATGGATTCCTGGACACCTCTGTTAAACTTGATGAAGCCGCACGCAAGTTTGAAGAATCTGTTAAACTCATAATAGAACTTGGAGAAATAGAAAAAACCATAATACTTCTTGCAGGCGAGATAGAATCCACTAAGAGAAGGGTTAATGCACTGGAACATATCATCATACCAAAACTTGAAAATACTGTAAAGTATATCGAGATGAGGCTTGAAGAAATGGAAAGGGAAAACTTTGTAAGGTTGAAGATGATCAAAAAAACCATGGAGATGGAATAATTGGTTAGGATTATAACAAGATTAGATGCAGTTAAAAAGGAACTAGCAGAATCTAAATCAAAACATCTTGATTTCCAAATAGGAACCATTTCAGGTAATCTGAGGGCAATAATTGCCGATGAAGACATGATGTTCAAATCTGGAAATATAAAATCCATTAAAATCAAGAAAATCCCCATACCTGCAAATTATTTGAGTTTCCTTAGTGGATACGGTTCAAATAGTTATGGACATGCAATTGCTGTTGATGAGGATGTTCCCCTACCTGTTAGCATGAAACGTATGGGAGATCATGCAATGTTTGCAGCAGCAGAAACATGTGAAATAAAAAAGGATGATTTATTGGGTGTTTTGATACTATTACCTGTACATCTAACACACTAATTGAATCCTATTTCTTTCTATTTTTTTCTTTTCATGAGTTTATTTAAATTTTTTTAAAAATTAAAGATCAATAAAAATGATTTAACAAAAAAACCTATATATCTGGAAAATTTTCAATTTCCAAATCTTGCTTTGATTGATTTGTTTAATGGTTCTCTCATAGAATTGAACTGTAATAACAGATCGTCTATAATATATTTTATTTCTTTTAAATCATCAATATTTTTATTTGATTTGGATTCTAACTTTTTGAGTTCCTTTATCAATTTACTTTTTGATGAACCTCTTATTATATTGGTAATACCATTTTTTTGGTTCATATCATATTTTTTTCTGAGAAACGCCTTTCTTTTAATATAATCCGACTCAGCAATACGTATGTCTTTTACAATACCTTCTTTAAGTTTTATGAGAATGGCTTCTCTCTCATTTATTTCAACAAGTAAACGTCGAGAATCCGCTATAGAAGATAGTTCAGTATCTATATCTATTATTTCTGCAAGTAATTTGTGATAATCTTCAGCAAGCATTTATTACTCCTTTTAACTGTAATTTCATCTAATTACACTATTTATAAATGATGCCTATAAAAATTTATCCATCCATTACCTTAATCTGAATCTGTAGCATACCATCTACTACATTACTCTTAGTTTCAATATCACTATTTTCCTTTTCCATATCTTTTATTCGGAATAGAATATTGGTGAGGGATATTGTGTTAAAATTTCCTTTTTTGTTGTCTGGTTTTGACGAAATAAGAAGGATTTTAACTAGACCATTCTCTATAGTAACATTGTAATTAATTGCGTTGATGTATATGGCGTCAGAAATTCGAAGTAAAAGCTTTATATATTTTATTGGAAGGCCACTTTTACTTATAACATCTTTAATCTTGTCGTTTTCCCTACATTGTTCCACATTTATTTGCATTTTTACACTCCATAAATTATATTAAAACTAGATCATAACAAACTAAAATTAATATATAATCCCATGCAGATATAATTTACAAATGAGACATGATAACCGCGGAGATAGATTAATAAAAAAACAGATATTAAGCCTCAACAAGCATTTACCTCGCAAACGAAAGTTCCTTGATGAACTTCTCCTAGAAGAAAGACCACATGTTGTTGGAGGAGATAATAGCAGACATAGATTTAAAAGGGATGAACTTAGAAGATTATCTCAAATTATCGAAGAATCAGAATACCATCTACTGAGATTACCAATATACATTGAGATTGATTCAAATGCTTCGGGTTCCAGAATATCTGGAAGACTCGAAAACAAAGTAATATGCAATATACTAAAGATTAAAGACTGTAGCTCAGAGATATATTTGTACAGAAAAGACATCAAATTACTACGAAAAGAGCTCCCAACTACAACACAGTACGTATTTCTAGTGAGGTAAAATAATGACTCGAGACCCATTAAATGAATTATTTAAAGATATTAAAGATCCTGATAACCGTGCAAAGATGTTCCTTCTATTTGCTGGAGCCATGATAATGTCAACCATTTTAATAGTGGTTGGGACCATCATATTCATTCTTAGATTACTACATATATTTTGAACAGATCTATCAAAATTGAAATTAAATTATTGGATTTAAATTTTGGTATACATTGGAAACAATCTTTTTTGCTGAAAAAATAGTATTTTCAAGTAATTTTCCTGAGGTTAACACAGTAGCTACAGGTTCTCCCTTTTCAATAATTACGTCTGAAACAGGTATATCATTCAAATCTTTTAAGTCAAGATTTCCTACCAAAGAACGATACTTTGCATGAATTATCATCTTTGCAGCAAATTTTTGAGGTTGAGGAATATTATTTAGATCTCCCTCACATGCGTGTATATGGGCTTCTGCCATGTTTATCCCCAAAGATAGTTCCGCTACTTCAAAAGTTCCTTGTGGTCTAGGATTAACTTCTATAAGGTAGATATTTCCATTATTTATTTTCATATCAACACCATTGGAACCTATGAGTTTCAAATCCTTTATAACATCTTCAGCAACTTCTTTAAAATCTTTTTGTATATTTATAGATTTATTTGCATCGAATTTTTCTGTATATGGGGCAATGTTACCACAGTACCCATATATTCCCATTTGTCCCAACCAGCTTTTTCCTATTAATTGCTGGCTTGTTAAAATTGTTGTTGTCTCATCTCCACTCGAGAGCACTGAAGCACTAACATCATTGCCTTCAACAATTTCCTGCAATACTGCATCATGGATCTCAACATCTTGATCAGTTGGATCAAAGTTCCGGATACCTAACCCTCCTGATCCTACAAGTGGTTTCAAAAGAAAATTTTTATTGCTTGCTGCATCTATTTCAATAGCCTCTTTAAGATCATTTACCAAGTAAGTTTCAGGCAATTCAAATATACCTTCAAATTTCTTTGAAAGGCGTTTATAAAGTTTATATTTATTTTCGATATCAGTTACATCTTTATTTCCAATTAATTTATTCTTGGGAAATTTTAATGGAGAGACACCAGAACAGCAAAGAATGAAATCTACAAGCTCAATATATTCTTCAGCCATATTAACAAGTTTTTGTGAATCGAATTGTTGAGAAAAATAGCCACACGAATTAAATGGTTTTTGTGATAAAAAAGATTTTTTATCTGTAACACATTGATTGATATCTTGACATCCAAAATAATCTACAGAATAAACATTATACCCCATATTTTTAAGAGAACATGCCATAGGTCGGGTATTTACACCTATAACGAGAATATTTTCCATATAATTACCTTTGAAAATTTAAATAGTCCCGAGCGGAGTCGAACCGCCGTCGCCGGTTCCAAAGACCAGCAGGATTACCACTACCCCACGGGACTAATATAGAATAGACTGCATTGCAGTAATCTGTTTTTCGCTTTGCTTATATTTAAAGGTATCGACATGGATTAATGGCCTTAGAAATCCATTTTCCTTTCACATATAGTGTTAAACCTGCAGCTTCTACATTTATTAGGATTATCGGTTGCTTTGAATTCTATTTCACCTTCCAATAATCTATGCATGCGATTAATAAGGTTAATAATATCTTTTTCAGCCTTTTCATCAAAGTAAGATGCCCAGTAAATATTTTCTGTACCTCTTTGCCTAAGAGATGCAACAATCCTTCTTTTCTCGGGTATCATTTCCTTAAACGCAAGACAATATCCAAAAACTTGATTAATACTTGAAGAGTAAGCCCTTGTACCTGGTTTATCATCAATGATAACAAATTCATCTGGTGTCATCCATACTTCATCAATAAATCCCCTGATACCGTGTTGTTTGGACATTACAGGTAATTCTCTTGAAAGAATTTCACCTGTTTTGGATGTTTCTAACATCTCATCAAATGTTGTAGGTTCTGCATCCTCCCTGAAATTCGTTTCAAGAGTTGCATGTACCTTTGTTCCTTCCAACATAGATTTAGTTGGTTTTATCTCGATACCTTTGACATTTTCAAGATAGATCCCATATTCACAGAAACCTTGTTTGTTAAGCCAGCTAATTGGAAAATTATTTCTTTCTTCAATTATTTTAACCTGACTTATGGTTGGATGTGGAGTAGTATTGGATTTCTTTTTCATTATTCTCCTTCACCATCCTTTTTACTACCTAAGCGACTTTTTAAACTCGTCCAAATATCTTTATCCTTTTGAATATTCAACTCATCTTCAAGAACTTTATTCTTTTCAGATTCAAGTTCATAATTCGTTTTCAGGGTTTTATATGCCCCACTAACTTCCTCTAATTTATTCATGAGCTTTTTTTTATCTTCTTCTAAAGATTTGAGACGCTCATCCTCAAGTCTTAACTTTTTGTTGGTTTTAGTATGTTTACTGACGAGTTCCTTGTATGATTTTGATAGTTCGTTGTGTTTCCATTCCAATTCAGCAAGTTCCCTTTCATATGCTTTAATGTTGCTATCTTTAACCCCTAGGTTTTTGAGGTATTCTTCTGCCATAGAGATATCCTCTCCAACTAACTCTTCAATTTGCCTCTGGGGTATAATGAAAACTTCCTCACTGCACTCAAATTTATCAGACCTTTTTAAAGGCACCAGATATTGATTATACTCGTATATCTTCCTTTTACCGCCAACAGTCTTCTTGGTCTTCTTTTTATAGCATTTAACAGCTGATTTTATTACTTTTACCATTAACACTGCTCCAGTTGCAATTAACAATCAAAAAAATCTATATGATTATTATTAACTTTTTATTATTCATCTTATTCTAATGTAGAACAGAATTATATTGATTGAACCTTCTTTTATCCTTTTTGAAATAAAAATTTAGAAATGATTCAATTCAAAAAAAAATTATATTAAAAATATTCTTTTACATTTGAACAGCTTAAAAAACAATAATACATAGTATTAGAATTGCAGGCCAAAACATGAATTCAAAATCAGCAATTGAACCCAATTTAACCCATAACTTATCATCATAAGATTTTTTTGCCTTTATAAGATAATATAAGCTATAAAAATAGAAAACAATTAATGAAATCGTGAAAATTGGAATTATTTTAAGATAAACTCCAATTATCAATGGAAAAAATGCAGCGATGTTTAACAAATGTAATAATTTTATTGATTTATCTTTACCAATTATAACCGGAAGTGTCTTTAATCCCTCCTTTGAATCTGTTAGATGGTCCTTTAAATCAAAAAATATTGCGTTTATCATACCTTTCATATATATAAAAATAAAAACAATTAGAATTGGAAAAGAAAAGGCTAAAGAGTAATGTAATGGTACAAAAAAAGTTCCTCCCATAGACCAGGTCAAAACAGTGTAAATATTTTTAAATATGGGAATTTTCTTTGTTAGACCCTTAAATGCTGTTGCATAAAAAACCCCACCTAACATCATTAAAATTATAAAAATAATAAGTTTAAAGTTAGTAAAAATAATTAGAAGAACTATAAGCAATAAAACGTAAAAAACTAGAATTATTGGATAATATTTTTTCTTCTTTTGCAAATGTTTGTATCTATCTGAATTGGTTTCATGATCTTTGTCCAAATCACTCATATAATCATAGCTGTAAATAATTAATGGAATTAAATAAGATATAGTTAATAAAGGAATATTAATTCCAGAATTAATAATTATTGAAGTTGATAAAACTAGTGCTGGAGCCCCCAAAGCTGTTAAATATCCCCCATGAACAATTTCCTTAAAAATCATATTAAAGTGACGGGAATAATCATTTTTTGAATTGATATTTAAAACCATATGCCCCCACATTAAATTAAAATGGAATATATCCAATATATTTTATAATTAAGAGTAATTATTAATTAATAATTATTTTTAGACAATAATATGGATTATGTAATTAATAAATATATTTATTTTCCAAATTTATTCAAAAACTTGAAATAATTTATTAAAGAAAAAGATTTATTTGTAGATCTACAAATTATTTATTACGATCTGGAGTAAAAAAATATGAACATATTTTCATATATATCACTGATAGCATTTTTACTATGTTTTTTTCTTGGTAATTTCATTTATCATAAAAATTCCAAAAGTCAGTTAAATTTAATGATAGCTCTGCTATGCATATTAGTTGGGTTTTTAGCCTTTGCAGAGTTTCAATACAGACAAACAACAGATTTTCAAACAGCTTATATATGGCTTAAAATTAGTGGATTATGGCCAATTGTACCCGCTGTTCTCTTGCATATCTCACTGATATTTACTGGGAAAACAGATATTCTAAAAAACAAATCCACCTACCTACTGATTTATATTCCTGCAATTATTATTTCTTTCTATGCTGTAGACACTAATTTAATGTTAATGGGAATATTAAAAGAATATTGGGGTTGGACATATGTATTTCCAGAAAATTCCTTACTTTTTGATATTATGAGTGTTTGGACTCTTCTCTGTGTGTTTTTAGCCGGGGGTCTTTGTTTAATATATTATTTAAAAAACAAGAATATTAAAAAGCACCAGGCAAAATATCTTTTAATTGGCCTTTATTTTCCACTTTTAATTACTATGGCAACGGATCTTATACTTCCAACAATGTCGATTAGAATTCCTGAAACTACCATGGCCATGTCCACAGTAGGTATTGGATTCATCAGTTATGGTGTATGGAAATATAGATTCCCTGCATTAACAACCGCTGTTGCTGCAGATGAGATAGTTTCCACAATGTCTAACTTTTTAATTATGTTAGATCATGACAAAAACATTGTAACCATCAATGATGCAACAATAGAACTTTTAGGATATGAAAAAAAAGATATTATAGGAAAGTCTGTGAAATATTTATTCGCTGACAATAGTCTGGAAAATGCAGGAAAACTTTTTGATTCAAATTCTAATTCAATTATTAATTTTGAAACTCGTTTAAAGTCCAAATATGGGGAAATTATACCTGTTTTACTTTCTAAATCTGTAATTAAAAATGATGATGGTAACATTATGGGTATTGTTTGTATAGGCAGTAACATAGTGGAAATTAAACATGCCGAAGATAAAATTAAAGCTTCTTTAAATGAAAAAGATATTTTACTTAGGGAATTACATCATCGTGTTAAAAATAATCTTCAAATAATTTTGAGCCTTATAAATCTCCAATCAAATGGGATTAAAAACAAGGAAGATCTCGAGATTTTTAGAGAAAGCCAAAGCAGAGTTAAATCCCTCGCGATTATACATGAAAAGTTATATAGATCTGAGGACTTCGCAAATATTAATTTTGAAGAATATATTGAGAGTTTGGTAAATTATCTCCTTTCATATTATTCTGCAGATTCGATAGAAGTTATAATCGATGTTAAGAAAGATATTATCTTGAATATGGATACAGCAGTGCCTTGCGGGCTTATTATAAATGAATTGGTTACCAATGCAATAAAACATGCTTTCAATGAGAGTAAATCGGGTCAGATCAAAATTACTCTTAAATCTGATAATGGTTGTTTTACCCTTATCGTGAGTGATAATGGTGAAGGCATTCCTCCAGAAGTAGATTTAGACAATCCTCAAAAATTAGGATTACAGTTAGTAAAATCATTAACTGATCAGCTGGAAGGTAAAATTGAATACAATGGATCAAAAAATACAGAATTCAAAATACAATTCAGAGAACTGATCTACAAAGATAGAATGTAATTCCAATTAGATATCTTATTCGAACTTACTATCTAATTTATCTGCTATTTCATTCCATTTTTTAACCCTATCCTCTAAATTATCTTCTTTTTGTGGAATTTGGTTCTCCATCATCTTTTCTAGATTTTTAAGGAAATCTGGATCATCTTTAATTTTTAAACATGTAGTTATTTCTGTAATGGCCTTTTGAACCACAAATTCTATTGCATATTTACAGAAATGGTTCGGTGTAAACACATATTCATTTTCATTTTTAATCAATATTGGAAATGCTCTACACACAGCAGGTCGTTGATCGTATATATCACATTTATTTGTTTTCCTAATGAAATGTTCGCACGGACGATCCTCTGTAAACCTGTAACCCTCTTTGTAAGGCTTAATATCTGCAGTTATAACTTTATCCGAACTTTTATAACCCTCATATTCTTTTTCTGTAATATATATTGGTGAACAATTTTCACAACACCATCCACATCTTTGACAATATTCCAAACGTAACGCAGCAACAAGCGATCCTTCTGTGAATGCAATGGAAGAGAAATGTATAATTTTTTTAATATCCCTTTTTTCAACATCTTTTAATTGGCCAGACTTCTTTAATATTTTTTTAACCCTTTTATAAACCATTCTCTCAAATATGAATAGCTCAGATTCCATGTCCGGTTGTTTTTTAACTAATTCTTCATACTGATTAAACACAGAATCGATATACTCTCTCTTGTGTAGTTCTTCTAATAACATTTGTTCACCATGAATTCCAATAAAATATTCTTAGATATATTAATTTGATTATCAGTTATAAACAATTAGATTGTAAATTGATGTATTTAAAATAAAGACAGGATTTTAATTTTAAACAACCCTCTATTTTATCCCTGTTCCCTTAAAAAAATTATAAAAAAACACTCCATCATTTTCTGTAGTTTTATATAGATCTTTTATTCCTTTTTCCCATGATTCAATGGAAATCATACCAGAATCAATTGTCTGATCTTTAACTCCTTCTACCATAGCAATAATTGTCTTTTCATTAAATCCTTCGACTAATTTGGGGTTACTTGAATCTACATAAACAATTTTGGGCAATACTTGAATATTTTTAAATCCTGAATTTTTGAGTATGGGATAAATTTCCCTTCCAATCACAGGGTTACAATTAAGTGTTTTTTGACATTCAATAAGACATTCCCATGTTTTTAAGGCTTCATTAGACTCTGGATAAAAATAACATGACCCATGATCCCCTTCTATTACAGTTATCGAACCATCTTTTTTAAGAACTCTTTTTAAACTTTTTAGTGCGTTTATTGGGTCTTCAAGATGTTCTAGTACAAAACAAACAAAAATATGATCATATGTTTCTTGTTCAAAAGGTAAATTAAAAATGTCAGCTACCTGAAATTCCACATTTGAAATAAACTCTTTCTTCAAAAGAGATTTTGCCATGTTTATTGAAGTTTCAGAAATATCTATAGATATAATTTTTGAATCTGGACTATTTTTAGCTAGTATTAATGTCTGTGCACCTACTCCACATCCTACTTCTAAAACTTTGCTTCCCTTTGGGTAAGTAGTATTGTTGTGGAGAATATCTGCAAGTATATTTGCCTGATCAACCAATCTATCCGATTCTTCCTTTGAATATCCATGTACATATCTCTCTTTCATAAAATCTATCCTCACTATTACTATTTTTATGTTAATTATTTTCAATTCGATTATATTTAATTTTCATGGATATATTCAGTAATTATTCAATTTTAACTGAAATATAATTAAATAAATCAGTTTATGATAAATATATTTTTAAATTTGGTTAATATTGATTAAAGGCTTTGAGATGTATTGTTTCTAATTTAATCTTAAAAAAAAATTAGATTTAATCTTACATTAAATTTTGTTCCCTCTTACTGAACAATACAGCTGACAATATTATGGTTAATAATGCAAAACCAACAACAACCAATGAACTAACATATAGTGGAAGTGCACCATGACCTAAAATCACTTGACGAAGTGCATCAACACCATAGGTAAGAGGATCCAAATATACGGCTACTTGAAGAAAAGATGGTAGTCCAGTTACCGGGAACAATGCTCCACTTAAAAGGAACATAGGTAGAACAATGAAACTCATTATTAAGTTGAAACCTTCCATACTGTCAGTAAATGTGGCAATTAGTAAACCCACACCCGCAAGTCCGACAGATATTGGAATCATTAGGAGGAAGCTTGCTATAAAAATTATTGGCGTCATTTGAACGCCTACTACAAAGGATAATGCAAGAAGGATTACGCCCTGAATTATTGAAGCCGTTGCAATGCCTAAAGCTTTGCCAAAGACTATTGAAGGACGACTAACTGGAGCAACCATGATTTCCTTTAGAAAACCATATTGTCTGTCCATGATAACTGAAACCCCTGAAAATATTGCAGTAAATAATATGGTTTGACCTATAATCCCAGGATATATAAATGCTTGGTAACCACCAGGAACACCACTAAATCTTATTGCAGAACCTAAACCTGTTCCAAAGATCAAAAGCCATAATAATGGGGTTACAACAGATGAGATTATACGAGAACGATATCTGACGTATCTTTTAGCCTCTCTAAACCATATCGTATATATTCCTTCCCATTCCGCCATATTATGCCTCCTCAATAATTCGTTTTCCTGTGTAATTTATGAAAACATCTTCCAAGTTGGGATGTTCCAGTTCTATTGAGTTTACAATGATATTGTTTTTATTTGCAAAATTGACGAGAGTTGCAACCAAATTTTCACCGCTTTCCACCATCATTTTAATCTCATGATCAATTGTAACGATACTTTTGATAAAATCTAATTTTTCAGCTTCTTTGATAAATTTTTCTTCATCATCAACCTTCATTGTTATGACATCTGCTTTCAGCTCACGTTTAAGATTTTTAGGTGAATCTGATGTGATAATATGTCCTCTGTTTATGATAGCAATTTCATCACACAGTTTATCAGCCTCTTCCATATAATGGGTGGACATTAATACAGTAATATCTTCTGTTTCGTTTAATTTCTGTATATAATCCCATATATTCTCTCTTGTTTGAGGATCTAATCCCAATGTGGGCTCGTCTAGGAAAAGAACTTTGGGATGATGGATCAAACCCCTTCCAATTTCTAGCCTTCGTTTCATACCACCAGAATATGTCTTAGTGTACTCATCGGCTTTGTTTCCGAGTGCTATTAAATCTAAAACTTCTTCTATTCGTTGTTTTCTTAATTCGGTTGGAACACCATACAATGCTGCATGCATTTCTAAATGCTCTCGACCAGTCAAAATATCATCAAGGGCTCGAGATTGAAAAACAACTCCTATAGATTTTCTGACCTCTTTTGAGTTTTTCATAACATCATATCCATTAACAGTTGCAGATCCTGAGGAGGGATGAAGAATTGTACAGAGCATTGATATTAGGGTAGTTTTTCCCGCCCCATTTGGACCTAAAATGCCATAAACACTGTTTCTGGGTACTTTAAGATTTACTGAATCAACTGCTTTAAAATCTCCATATATCTTACTAATATTATGAGTTTCAATTATATAGTCCATAAGGGCACCTTCAAAATAGTTTTTTTACTTACATTCATATTTTTAGTATTCCTGTGCATAAATTATTTTTGATTAGAAAAAGATATATAATTACATACAATTCTTAATAACAATCGACCCCAAAACAGTGCTAACTGAAATAAAAACAGGAATTTATTTAAAAGTACAAATCTGTATGAAATGGCTTTAAAATTATTCAAAGGTGATAAGTGTGATGTTTGAAATGGTGAAATCCAATGGAATTGCCCATAAATCCTATTTTTTAGGTTCAAATGGAATTGCTGCAGTTATAGATCCTCGTAGAGATTGTGATATCTATATTGACATTGCAGAAAGAAATGACATGAAAATTGAATATATTTTTGAGACCCATAGAAATGAAGATTATACAATTGGATCCATAGAACTTAGGGAAATTGTTGGTGCAGATATTTTCCATGGAAATGGTATTGATTTTGCTTATGGAAATTCTGTAAACGAAGGAGATAAATTTCAGATAGGATCTCTGGTTTTGGAGATTATTGAAACACCAGGACATACAGATGAAAGTATTTCAATAACTGTTAAAGATAGGGATGTTTCTGATGATGTTTACATGATATTAACTGGAGATTGCCTTTTTGCAGGGGAAACTGGAAGATGTGACCTTTACGGTGAAGAAAACAAAAAGAAAATGTCTGAAGCATTGTACAACAGTATTTTCAAAAAAATACTTCCTCTAGGTGATAATGTTATTATATGCCCTGCACATGGCTCAGGATCCATATGCGGCGCAGAGATTCGTGAACAAGAATTAACCACTGTTGGGTATGAGAAAAAAACCAATAAAATACTTAAATATGATAAAAAAGGGTTTGTAAATGCCAAAATTAAAGAAAAGTTATACAAACCTCCTTATTTCCAAAAAATGGAGAAGAATAATTTAGAAGGTCCTGATCTAATATGTAAACTTCCTTACTTGAAACCCTTAAGCATGCATGAGGTTAAAGAGTTAATGGCAAGGGAAGCCCAAGTTATTGATGTTAGAGATCCTACAGCTTTTAGTGGAGGTCACATACCTAATACACTCAATATATGGAATGACGGCCTTCCCGCATATGCAGGATGGTTTTTGAACTATGAACAACCAGTGATAATTATTGATGACGATAACAGCCACATTGATGAAATTAAAAGATATTTGACAAGACTTGGATACGACAACATATACGGATACCTATCAGGAGGATTCAAAGTATGGTTTGAGGGATCTGGAGATTTTGAATCTGTTCAAACATGGTCTGTTCATGATTTACTTCCAAACATGGGTAAAAAATCTTTATTTTTACTGGATGTAAGAAAAGAGAATGACTGGATAAAAGAACATATTGATGGATCCCATAATGTATATGTAGGACTATTGAAGGATAACCTGGATAAAATACCCCAAGATAAGCATGTGGTTGTTTCATGTGATACAGGATATAAAGCAAGTATAGGAGCATCAATTTTGCAAATGAATGGTTACAAAAATGTTACAAATGTCCTCGGCAGTATGGCGGCATGGAAAAAAGCAGGTTATCCCGTTGCAATGGGTAATTTAGATAACATTTCTTAATAACTGCTGAAGAAATTATTATTGTATACATTTCTAAAACTAATTTATTCAAAAAAATTTATAAATGAAAATTAAAAATGAGGCAGTGAAAGATGGTTAATTACAAATTAAGTACAGTTCCAAAGTTTTTTATATCCATATTTATTCCATTGATAATTGGATATATAGGATCAATAATAACAATTACAGAAATTTCTACATGGTATGCTTCACTTTCCAAACCATCATGGGCACCTCCAAATTGGTTATTTGGACCTATTTGGACCACATTATATGTTTTAATGGGAATATCTTTATTTTTAGTTTGGCGTGAAGGTTTCAACAGAAGAGACGTTAGATTTGCACTTTTAATATTTGGAGTACAATTAGTTTTAAATCTACTATGGTCAATTGCATTTTTCAGTTTCCATTCATTATTTGGTAGTTTTATTTTAATAATGATACTCTGGATTGCAATATTTGCAAACATAATTGCTTTTTATGTGATTTCAAGACCCGCTGGTTTACTATTAGTGCCATATATAATATGGGTGAGTATAGCAAGTTATTTGAACTACAGTGTTTATTTATTGAATCATTAATAAATTTAAGGGTTTTAAACCTTATTTTTTTAAATAGTTCCATTTCGAAACTAGTAAACTTTTCAATAAGTCTATGAATTTTTTATTTAAACTAAAACAATCCCTTATTATTTATTTAATCGTTTTTGCACCTTTTCACTTTTTAATTCTCTTAATGCATCTTTAGCAATCCATTTAGCGCTTTTAGAATTTATTTCATGAATCTCTTCAGCAATGATTATAGCCTTTTTATTTAGATAAATATTTTTCTTCCCTATATGTCTTAAGGCCCAATTCACCGCTTTTTTAACATAATTTCGATCATCAGTAGATTCTCTTTTGATTAATGGAAAAAATTGCTCAAATTTGTCATCTGCAGCTTGTTTATCATGCACTGCTAAAACAGCTATTAAAGTAAAAGCAGCTCTTTTAACAAATTCTTCTTCTCTATTACTCCATTCAAAAATCTTTTTGTAAGCAAATGAAGTTTTTCTAAATAGGTTCATACAACATTGGTCACAAATCTCCCAATAATCAAATTCTACAACCCAACTGTCCATTTGTGCTTCAGAAACCATTTCAGGATCATCAATAATACAGGCCAATATTTTTGTTTCCCTATAATCTGCTTTCCAAAGTTTATGTGCTAGATCATGATCCTTACCAACTTTATTTGCTATTCTTCTTAATTCGGGTATTCTTACTGCATATGTTCTTTTAGGGGAGATACCAAAACTTGCCATAACCTCTTTATCTTCCGGATTAGACAAAGCTTCGAGTTCATTTATTATTTCTTCAAATTTCAAAGTAAGCACCATTAATGTTTTAGAAATCCATCAATACCCTAATATTTTCCTAAATTTTCTATGAAGATATTATTCGAATATTAAATTAATTAAAATGTTTATTTACTTTTGTTCTATTGGCTGTCTGATCACTGTTTTAAGCCTTTCTGGTTTGGTTCTACGCATATCGCTTATGTAAATCTCATGATGTTTATCTCTTATTTTGTATCCGCTTTTATCGATAAAATCATGGAGCTTTTCTACTGTTTGAGCTTCAGCTGCCCCATATGGCCCTATATGCATTATTTGTGCAGATAATCTCTCACTGAATTTTTCAAATCTTACTTTTGATATTGAAGCAAGATTCTTTTTACCTTCCACATCTTCTATGGCCATACTTATAAGTTCTTTGGTAATGAATTCTGGTTGCATTATCATAACTGTCCATTTCCATGATCCTTTATCCTCAATACTGAACTCTTCCATATTTTCAGCCCACCAGAGCCCTTCAAGCGGCATTACAACATAATCTTGGTTATTTTGTTTCTTGGATAAGAATTTTGTTTTGTAGGACACAGGAAACAACGTTTCCATTGCATCTTGATATTCTTGGGATGTATTGGGATCACCTTGACCATCGATCATCAAGAAATTCATCCTTGGAACATCTACAACAGAAACTAGTTTCTCTGAAGGATAGTATAAGTTCTTTTTTTCCTTTTTAAAGTCATATTTTACCATTTAAACACCTTTTACGATTTTTTAAGTGATACAATCTTATGATTCAATTTAAATTGTTTCTTCAGTTAATAACAAACTCATAAAATCATAAACCCATTCTTTTTCTGCTTTCAAAAGCGCAATGGGACGTGAAAACAGAGCAATTATACTGGGTGATGAATTATTGCTTTTTTGATTCAAAATAGAGTTTTCAAGCAATTTAATACGAGCATCTGTTGATTTCAAATAGCTTTCCAGACATTCAATTATCTCATTATGGTTTAAAATCTGGATATTTGCCATTGCAAGGTCAAATGATGAAATTTGTTTTTGATTTATAGATAAAATATGTTTAATCTTTTCTTCCATTGCTAATTTACCATTATCTGTTATATAATAAACTTTTCTCGAAGTTTTACCTTCCGTTTTTCTAAGTTTGGCTTCAACTAATTTTTTTTCTTCCAGCCTTTTTAAAACGTAATATATTGATGAAAACTCAATTTTTATAAAATTACGCATCCCTCTCTTTTCAATTATTTGTTCAAGTCTATATGCATAATGATGATGTTCGTTAAGCAGTCCTAGTATAGCAACATCTTGGTCGGATAATCTAGTCATAGTATATTCTAAGAACTAAAAAATATATAAAACTAATTTTAAAATTAGGTAAATTATCTGTAATTTTCGTACAGTAATTCATTAAAATTATAAAAAAGGGATTATTTTATTATCCTGATTTATGAAAATATTAATGCATAAGAAATAATAAATAAATTGATAACAAATTATCAACATTAAAATTGAATGAAAGGAGATTCAATTGAAATTTATAAAATCTAGAAAAGGATTTACCCTAATAATTATATTTTTACTGCTTATTGGAAGTTTAACTGCCTTTTCAATCTACGTTTCCGATTATTATCATTCAGATAGCACTGCTTTAGTAGCATTGTCCTCTTCAGGATCATATACTGTATCGGACACAACAAATTCCATTACATTTACCCCCAATTCAAATAAAAGTAAAACAGGAATAATATTTTATCCTGGAGCTAAAGTTCAGCCTGAATCTTACTCTGTTTTGGCTTCTAAATTAGCACAAAATGGTTATACCACTATAATTGTAAAAATGCCTTTTAATTTAGCATTTTTCGGTGCAAATAAAGCTAATGAAATCATTGATCAACATAATGATATTAACACTTGGGTAATAGGTGGGCATTCTCTTGGAGGTGTTTTTGCTTCGGATTATGCTGTAAACCATCAGGATAAAATTAAAGGAGTAATCTATTTAGCTGCTTATCCAAATATCAATGCTTCAAATGCCACTTTTAAAGCATTGTCAATTAGAGGCTCAGAAGATGGACTTACAACAAGTGGAGATATTTCTAAAAATCAAAATAAATATCCAATAAATACTACTTTTATCACCCTAGAAGGTGGCAATCATTATAATTTTGGTGATTATGGAATACAGGCTGGAGATAATAACAGCACCATCAGCAGACAAGAACAACAAAACATGACAATTAACTACATATTAACCTTTTTAAAAGATCTTAATCCATAAAATTATCTAATTTTTTATTTTAATTAATTATGACTCTTTATTTCTTAAATCAATGCCAAAATCATTGCAAAATTTGCTCATAAAATCTACTATTTATATGATTTCTTTAAATATAAATCCATTTTATATTTTTTTTATAGATCCCTTGGATGAGAAAACATATAATTCTCCTAAAACAAAGTATTAATAGAAAAAAATCTGGAGGTTACACATGGATAGAAATCAATACTTGTTATCTGGAATAATAATTCTGGTAGTTTTTGTAGTGGTGTTGATTGCCTTTGCTTTCTCAGGAAATAACACTTTCAACTCAGGAACTGTATCTTTTGAATACCCAAAAGCATGGTCTCAAAATTCTATGGTAGGAAATTTTAATAGTAGCTCACTGTATTCAGAAGTCACTTTTACAACAAATTATCCAGATGCAAATGGGCAGAATCAACCAGCATATATTATAATTCAAATGCAACAAAAAGCTAAAGGTACCTTAAACCTTCCAAGCACTAATTCCATAGTTATGAATACCTCTAATTCTTCAGTGTCTTCAACATCAGTAAATAATGTATCAGCAGCCCAAATTGGGAATTTTGGAAGTAATTTGGCATCTAAATATACAGTAATAGATAAAAACAATTTTTACTATGTTTTAACGTACATTTGTCCAATATATGCCGTTAATCAAACAGAACAATCGTACAATAACATTTTAAAAACTCTGAAAATCAGTTAATCTCATATCTATTATTTTTTTTTTAATCATTAAGAAAATAGATAGAAATATTATTTTTTTATTTAAATAATTTAGGTTATGGAAGCTAAAATACATAACTCCGTATTTTTATAGTACTCTGGTTGATATTTGTCACTATACAATAGCCATAATCTAAGTGGAAATTATTAAATAAAAAGAAATGTGGAAGAACATTCCTCTTTATCTTTTTATTCCAAAATCAAGTTCTTTCTATCATTTTGATAAACTACTTATTGATGAAAAATATTCATTTTATTAGTGATATTTATGGTCTTAATAACAGACGTGGCCCTTGTTTTTTTAATGAGTATTTTTGAATTATGGATAGGAATACCATTAGGGTTATTTCTAAATTTAAACCCAATATTAGTTGCGATATCTGCAGCAGCAGGTTCAATTTTATCTGCTTTCATAATTGTAATCCTAGGTGATGGTTTAAGAAAAAAGTTTTTGAAATGGCGATACCGGGGAAAATCCCCAAATGAAGGTAGAATATATGATATCTGGAAAAAATATGGTATAGTAGGTTTAGGGTTATTATCTCCGCTCCTTTTTGGAGCACCACTTGGAGCTGCTCTAGGTATTGGTCTTGGATCCCCAAGAAACAAGTTATTAGTGTGGATGATTATTGGAATTATTATTTGGAGTATTTTTATAACTGTGGCTTTAACTTTAGGTTTGATTCTGCTTTGAAATCTGATTATTCAATGAAGAACCTATTAACTCAAGATTTCATTCATATGTAAATTTTTACTATTAAAATAAAAGAAATAACATATACTTCATTCAATTAAAAATGAAATTAATTAATCATTAAGGGTATAAACCACTAATAACCAGTTTCTTTATCCTCAATGAATTTATATGATTTGATCGAAACATTTAATAGTATAATAAGCAAACTTTCTTTAAAGAGATAGAAGGTCATGAATTGAATTATGTATTGATTTTAGAATAAATTAACATGGCACAATTAATGTTATATAACGGTGTTTTAGAAGGTGTTGTAGTTGAAGAAGATAAAAGTAGCGATAATCGGTATTGGTAATTGTGCAAGCTCACTAATACAAGGAATACATTATTATAAAGATAAAAATCCAGAAGAAGCCATTGGATTAATGCACTGGAGCATTGGAGGCTATACTCCTTCAGATATAGAAGTAGTAGCAGCCTTTGATATTGACAAAAGAAAGGTTGGTAGCGATGTAAGCGATGCAATTTTTGCAAAACCCAACTGTACCCAGGTTTTCTGCAGTGATATCCCTGAGATGGGTGTTGAAGTTAGAATGGGCCAAGTATTAGATGGTGTTGCACCACATATGGCAGATCACAAAAACGATTACACATTTCTTGTGTCTAATGAAGAAGAAAATGATCAAACTGAAATTGTCAAGATATTGAAGGAAAGTGAGACAGATGTTCTTCTGAATTATCTTCCAGTAGGTTCTGAAAAAGCAACTAAGTTTTATGCCCAATGCGCACTTGATGCTGGAGTGTCATTTATAAACAATATGCCAGTTTTTATTGTAAGCAACCCCGAATGGGCAGCTAAATTTGAAGAAAAAGGAATACCAATTGTTGGGGATGATATTAAGGCCCAAATTGGTGCAACTATTACTCACAGGACCCTTGCAAATCTGTTTCGTGAAAGGGGAGTGAAACTTGAGCGTACATACCAACTCAATACTGGAGGTAATACCGACTTCCTTAACATGCTAAACCGCAGCAGATTGGATTCAAAGAAAGAATCCAAAACAGAAGCTGTTCAGTCTGTGCTTGCTGAAAGGCTTGACGATGAGAATATCCATATCGGACCTAGTGATTATGTCACATGGCAAAAAGATAATAAGATATGTTTCTTAAGAATGGAAGGTAAGACCTTTGGAGATGTTCCAATGAACATTGAGTTGAGGTTAAGCGTTGAAGACTCTCCAAACTCAGCAGGTTGTGTTATTGATGCAATTAGATGCTGTAAATTGGCACTTGAACGAGGAATTGGCGGACAATTAGAATCTATTTCAGCATACACAATGAAACATCCACCAAAACAATACACAGATGATATTGCAATGGAAATGGTTGATGAGTTCATAGCAGGAAAAAGGGAACGGTAATTTTCAAAATTAAAAATTATTTCTAATTTACTTTTTCTAAATTAATTTTTATTTTTTTAGTGTTGGTAAACTATAGAATGAATAAGATTTATGTGATCAAATGTATTTGTCTAAAACACATCAAAAAAAATTGTTTCTCATTTTACCTGCGATTTCAATATTTTTAGTCACATTGATCCCAACGTTAACACATAACTGGCCATTGAGTTGGGATGTCATATATCATGTGTTATATGCAAAAGTTTATAGCCAAAATGGATTTGTACTTGTTAATCCTCTTTTAAATTCTCCAATAGGTCAAAAAATTGGATATCCTCCTTTATTCCACTTTTTAATTGCTGCCCTAGGCAAATTATTGAACATTGATTATATGGAAATTGCAAGAGCAATCCAACCTATTATTGCATTTTTCGTTGTCTTATCTGTTACCTACGTTGCAAAGCGATTTTATGGCACAATTGCCGGGATTAGTGCGGGTTTTTTAATGGTATCCAGTACTATAATCTACAGAATCATGCTACCTGTACCTGAAAACCTTGCCCTTATATTTTTACCAGTTGCTGTTTATCTATACTATGCATCTATAAAAGAAAAAAGGATAAAATATGCATTTATATCCGGGATATTACTGGTTTTAATCGCTGCAACACATCAAGCAGCACTTTTATGTTTAATTTTAATAATAACCACATTCACGGTTGTAGAACTAGTAATATATAAAAATAAGGGTGTTTTAAAAAATTATGGAGCTTTCTTACTTTCTCTAATTGTTATACTAGTTATTACTTTGTTAGCAATCATAATTTTCAAACCCGCTTTGATACAGAATTTAATTAACCAAGGGATAACAGCAACATTAGGTTTTGGAACCTCGTTGAACTACAATCAACCATTAAGTCTTCTTAAATATCTTCGTAACTTTGGTTTATTACTTACAGTATTTTCTGTGATAGGAGCCATTATCGCAGTGAAAATGAGACGAAAGAAGGATGTTTACATTTTTGCATGGATAATTATCATGTTATTATTAAGCAAAGCTTACTGGATTGGAATCAATGTGATATCAGCACGAGTTCTCATATATATGGTCATTCCTCTTTCAATACTTGGAGGATTTGGTGTGAGCCAAATTTACTACAGACTCAAAGATTATAATAGATTTTCATCAAAAAGATTTAGATCAGCATTTTTAATATGTGTTTTTTTATTGTCCACGTTATTTGGAGTTTTAAATGCCTCCGATCCAAATATGGGTTCATATTTTGCAAAAACAGTATTTGGGTCTGTGCAAATAGCACCTCCTACCTCCTCAGAAACAGATCTATCAAACTGGTTTAAAATAAATGGCGATAAAAATAAATCAATATCAATATCAAATCTTTATACTGGTGTTTTCATAGCTGCAGAAACAGGAATGCCAATTAATTATGGATTTGCAAATATTAATAATGAAACTCCCAAAGCATATTTTGAGAGTAATAATATAGGATACATTGTATATGATAAACGTTTAACACTTCCACCAGATTATAATACTTTAAATAGATACCAAGCCAATTCTGAAATGTTTCCATTGTATTATTACAATAAAATACTTTACCAAAATATTGATAAATTAAAACCAAACTTCACACAAGTAGTATACGAAAACAATGATTTTATTGTCTGTAAAATAGAAGATTAGAATATTTTACTCGTCAATAATCAATATTCAAATTAAAATCTAATATCTAAATTCATTTAATTATTTTTTCATATAATTTAAAAAAATTAAAAATTGTATATTGTTCAATTAAAAATGATATCATAATTTTTATTTAAATTTCAATGATATAATTGCGAAATATATAAGGAAGTTAGGACTATTTATATAAAGACATTTGAACTTAATCCAAGCTTACTGTGAGGGTCAAAATGAAAAAGATAAAGATCATTGAAACAGCATTTCGAGATGCACACCAATCTCTCCTTGCCACAAGGATGAGGACAAGGGATATGTTACCTATTGCCGAGAAAATGGACAATGTTGGATTTTTCTCATTGGAGGCATGGGGAGGTGCTACATTTGATACCTGTATAAGGTACCTAAACGAAGATCCCTGGGAACGCCTAGTAGAAATCAAAGATGTGGTAAAGAAAACTCCATTACAAATGTTACTGCGAGGACAGAACCTTGTGGGATATAAACACTACCCAGACGATGTCGTAAGAAATTTTGTTGAGAAATCATATGAAAATGGGATAGATGTTTTTAGAATATTTGATGCACTTAACGACATAAGGAATATGGAACTTTCCATTAAAGTAGCAAAAGAACAGGGCGCGCATGTTCAAGGAACTATAAGTTACACAACTAGCCCAGTACATACATTAGAGAAATATGTAGAATTTGCAAAGGAACTTGAAGCACTTGGATGCGATTCTGTTGTGATAAAGGATATGGCCGGACTTATATCTCCCCATGATACCTATGAAATTGTAACAACTTTAAAAGAAGAAACTGACCTGCTCATAAACTTACATTGTCATTGTACCAGCGGTATGACACCAATGAGTTATTATGCTGCTTGTCAAGCGGGAGTTGACCTCCTTGATACAGCTATATCACCCCTTTCATGGGGAGCATCACAACCTCCTACAGAGAGCATGGTTGCAGCACTTGAAGGTACGCCCTACTCAACAGAACTTGATTTAATACTTTTAAGTGAGATTAAAAAATATTTCGAAGGTATAAGAAAGAAATATAGTAGTCTTATAGATCCAATATCTGAGAAGGTAGACACAGATGTATTGCTCTATCAGATACCAGGAGGAATGCTTTCGAATTTTGTTTCTCAACTCAAAGAACAGAATGCACTTGATCGTTACGAAGAAGTACTTGAAGAAGTGCCTAAAGTACGTGCAGAACTAGGATATCCCCCATTAGTAACACCTACCAGCCAAATAGTAGGTATACAAGCTGTTATGAATGTACTCGGTGGTGAAAGATATAAAAATGTTTCAAAAGAGGTTAAAGATTATATAAAAGGATATTATGGACGACCTCCTGCACCAGTAAACAGTACCGTTGCAAAAAAAATAATAGGAGATGCCGAGATAATAGATTCTAGACCTGCAGATCTTTTAGAACCAGAACTAGAAAAGTTCCGATCCGAAGGCGAAAAAATGGGAATAATCAAAAAGGACGAAGACATTCTAACATATGCGCTTTATCCTGCAGTTGCACCCAAATTTCTAAGAGGTGAAGTAATAGAAGAACCCCTTGAAAAACCCAAAGAAGTTGAAAGTACCAGTTCTGGTGCGCTTCCAACAGAATATAATGTTGAGGTCGATGGCGAACTTTTCGATGTCAAAGTTGTTCCAACAGGATATATGGAAATTGAATCTGGTGGTATAAAAGCTCCAAGTGGTCCTGTTGAGGGTGGTGTTACATCTAGCATGCAGGGCATGATACTGAAGTTGAAGGTTGCACAGGATGATAAAGTGAATGAAGGCGACATAGTTGCTGTTTTAGAAGCCATGAAAATGGAAAATGATATACATGCCCCCAATTCAGGAGTTGTTCGGGATATATTTATTGAAGAAGGGGATACTGTTAGTACAGGTGAAACCCTGATGATTATTAAGTGAACTACTCCTCCCTTTCGGAAGGGGCTTCTTCCTTCATTGAATCACACTATTGTGGTTTTCTCAGAGAAGCTTTAATTTCCGTAGTTCCTACGGTACTGATGAGATTTTCTTTATCCAGTGCAAAATCGCGAATATTAACTGCTGCATTCACATCACGATCATGTCTCTTTTCACACTTTGGACAAATCCATTCACGATGATGTAATTTCAAATTACCATTATGGTATCCTCAATGGTTGCATATTTTACTTGATGGTTCAAACTGTCCTATTTGGAGTATTGTTTTACCATACCATTCACTTTTATATTTTAATTTATCCATGAAACCAGCCCAGCCAACTTCACTTATACTTTGTGAGAGGTTATGGTTTCGTAACATGCCTTTATTTTTAATTTCTCTATTGCTATCGCTTGGTTCTCACATACAATAGATTTACTAAGTTTATGCTGAAAATCCTCACTTATGTTTCATATTCGTTCATGAATCTTTGATATTTTGATTCGTTGTTTATCAAGATTATTTGAACCTTTTTGTTTATGTGATAACTTTCGTTGTTCACGTTTAAGTTTACGTAGTTCTGTTTTAAGTGGATGTGGATTATCAACCTTAACACCGTTACTAGTGATTAAGAAGTGGGTTAATCCCATATCCAATCCTACGGTGGTTTTCTGATTGAATTTTACCTTCTCAGGTAATGATTGTTCATCATCAATTAGAATACTGATATAATATTTACCAGTATTTGCCATTGAGATTGTTGCTGTTTGTTGTTTGCCTTTGAATTGTCTATGTAATTTTGTTTTCACCCATCCTATCTTAGGAAGGTATATGTATTGTTATCGAAATCAACTTTATAATTCTGTGGTACATTGAATGATAGTGCTCTATTTTTCTTTGATTTAAAATGTGGGAATCCTTTTTTCTCCCTGAAAAACCTTGTGAATGCATTATCAATGTTAAGTGTAGCTCCTTGTAATGATTGACTGTTAATTTCTTTGAGCCATACTACTTTGTTTGAGTAATGTTATTTCTTTGTTAAGAGCGAAACGGGATATTGATTTACCAGTTTCCTTATATGTTCGATTTTTATAGTCTAATCCCCAATTATACACGTATCGACATGCTCCAAAATGTTTGTTAACCATTTCTTTTTGGTTTTTAGTCGGATACATTCGATATCCTATATGCTCTTAACATAATATTATTTATTGCTAAATTATTATTAATATATTATGGTTGGATTCACCCCACCCCTCATAGGTGAGGTATTCTCCAACATTAGGATAAAAATATCTAATTCTTTTTCTTTGTCGCGATAATTTACATTGTTAATGGAAGTGTAGAAATGGCCAAAACCAAGAAAGAAATGTTAGATGACATCCTTACAAGTATATTACAAGTTGGAAAAATCAAGGCTTGTGGCATAGTCTCCTCTGAAGGCCAAATTATTGATTCAAGAGCGCCATCAGATGTTGATGAAGGGATATTTTCAGCATTATGTCAGCTATATGGGAACTGCAGAAGCAGCTTCAGGGCAGCTCAAGACAGGTCTTGTAGGGCAAATATCTGTAAAAACTGAAAAAGGAATAATAGTTTTGATACCTGCCGGCTCCAAGGCCATATTTACCGCATTAACCGAACTTGATGCCCAATTAGGACTTATATTATCTGAAATTGAATCTAGAGCTCAGCAAGTAAATACAATACTCAACAAATATTAAATAAAGATTTATACTTATTTTTTCTAGCGTTTAACATAAAATGGGCAATATTAACCCTTTTCACGCTTAAACTAATCTATTAATAAATTTTAATAAATTTTAAACCGCGTTTAAATACCTTTTTTGAAAAAATAGGTGATGTTACAATATATTAGCAAATCCCCACATTTTATAAATCAATATATGAATATCAACAAATTTTTTTTAAATTAAGATTTTAAAAGAAAATTTTAATTAATGTCTAGAATAAACGGTTTTATCCTCTACTTCAGCCCTTTCAAATGCCCTTATACGCCTCATACAAGATTCACAAACACCACAATGAGATTCAAAACCTTTATAACAGGAATAACTTAAATTTAGTGGCGCCCCTACATCATTTCCCAACTTAACTATGCTTTCTTTATCCATATCAATTAGTGGAGCTTTAATTTTTATTTTATCGAACGAACCCACATCTATAACATTATTAAATGCATTTAAAAACTCTTTAGAGTTATCAGGAAACGTTACTGCTTCCTCATGGTCCCAACCAACAATGATGATACTTGCTCCTTCTGACTCTGCAAATGAATTTGCTATGGATGTGAAGACTATATTACGCCCTGGAACCCACACACTGTGAGCAGTTTCAATTGAAACATCTTTATCATCCAGATCTTCTCCAGTTGGTTCAGGAATATCTCTGTCCGATGTTAATGCAGATTTCCCAAGTTCTGCAAGCCATGGTAAATCTATAACCGTATGTTCTGCACCAATTTCTTTACAAACTGCAAGTGCTGATTTAATTTCCATTTCAGCACTTTTTTGACCGTAGTTGAATGTTAAAGCATGTATATGATGAGTATCTTTAAATGTAGCAGTAGCAACTGTGGAGTCTAAACCTCCAGAAAGTACTGATATTGCAATTTTTTTCTTTGATTCCATTTTCAAGCACCATTATTTATTAAATTTATTAAGTAAAATGTATCATTTATAAATTTCATTAAATACTTGATTTGCACGATCCATAACCTCTTTAAGAGGCATACCTCTTTCATATGATACTTTACGCACATCTTCGTATTCCGGTTTTACACTTATTATATCCTTTCCAATCATTCCAACCTTTATCCTAATTTCTACTTCTATTCCATTGATATGAAACTGAACTGGAACAATTTTTCTTGATGCAATATTTCTGTGAACAAAAGGAATAACTCTGACTCCAAGAGTACCTGTTTCTCTTATGATCAGTTCCGAAAGCACATCACAATCTACAGGCTTTGCTATAACCCTCAAAAGATATCCTGGCCTATTTTTTTTGGTTAATGTGGGTATTATACTCACATCCCTTGCTCCTTTGTTCATCAATATATTGAATATATTTCCCATTAACTCTCCTGTTACATTATCAAGGTTGGTTTCAAGAATAGATACATGATCGCTTTCGAGTTCTGAATTTCCTTCAATAATCCTCAATGTATTGGGTAATGAAAGTTCCATTTTACCTGTACCATAACCCACATTCTTATTGATTATCAGGGGATAGAAATTGGTGAATTCATCAACAAAATTCACCAACAGTGCTGCACCCGTTGGTGTTGTGAGCTCAAAATTTACAGGACCACCAAATACAGGGACATTTTTCAGGATTTCAAGTGTTGCCGGTGCAGGTACACTTAGAATTCCATGCATAGCTTTAATTCTACCTCCACCAAGTGCAACTGGCATCCCATAGACCTTCTCATTCTTCATCCCCAGCTTATTGTAGCAATAAACTGCACCTACCACGTCTGCTACTGCATCAGCAGCCCCCACTTCGTGGAAATGTACCTCATCTATTGTGGTACCATGAACTTTGGCCTCTGCTTCTGCAAGGGTTTTAAACACGTTTTTTGAAAGTTTCATTGTATCGGATGATACTTCAGGATGTTCTATCCCATCTAAAACTTCAATTAAATCCGTATATTTAATTGGTTTTTTATCCTTACATTTCACATTAACAAAGCTTGCTGAAATTCCTGATTTTGTAACCTTATCAATATCAACATGAATATCACCAAAATGTGATGCATAATATTGCATAACTTCTATTACAACTTCAGAATCTAATCCCAAATCAACCAAAGCTCCAATAACCATGTTGCCAGAAATTCCTGAGTTTTGAGGATCTATTATAACAGTCATTGTATCACGATAATATTATTAAAAATTTAATTTATTTACGTATTATTTGTATCGGGAATGTAAACATTATTCCATTAATCACGTACTCTTTCAATCTCTTCATTCCACAGATCAGGGTTTTTTTGAATAAAATTTTCAAGAATAATCTTGCACTCATCAAGATCCATGTTAATTACTTCTACACCATTTTCAATCAAATATTCTTCTGAACCTTTCAATGTTTTATTTTCACCCATTACTACTCTAGGAATTTTATAAAGAATTATTGTACCAGAACACATTTCACATGGTGATAATGTAGTATATAATGTGCATTTTTTATAATCTACCCCTTTAAGTCTCCCAGCATTTTCAATACAATCCATTTCAGCATGTAAAATTGTTGAATCATCTTGTAAGAGCTTGTTATGCCCCCTACCTATAATATTCTTGTTTTCAACAAGAACCGCCCCTATTGGAATTCCACTTTCCTTTAAAGATATTTTCGCCTCTTTTATTGCTTCTTTCATGTATAGGTGATTTTTTTCTTTCATTTAATCCTCTGCAAAATTTTACATAATTAGTTATAAAATAGTTTAAATTAGTAGATATAAAATGAGATCATAAAATTTATAGGAGTGTAGACAATATGGACTTAAGATCCTTTGCAGTTTTTATTATAGTGGCTATTGTATTTTTCTACATTGTTAGCTATTTGCTACATTAGTAAATATAAAATTTGCAAACCCCTAATAAAATACTTAAAACATTATTTTTATTATTATAAACATTTTTTAGGAATTTCAACCATATTAAATGTGTAATACCTTTTAAATCCACATTCTCTACAGCAAATCTTCAAATCATATTCATCTACTTCTATTTCATGAATAGTTGCATCCCCACAATAATTGCACATCGCTGACTTCTCAAGTTTCCATGGTTTTACAACCATGATCACTCCCCAGGATTCTCAGTTGTTTTTAATGTATAATATCGTGATGCCCCACAATTAGTGCACCATATTTTAGCTTTATTTTTATCTATCCGTATTCTTTGTACTGCTTTTTCATCACAATAAAAACAGGGAACTTCCTTTTCAAGCAACCATGGCTCTGCTTTTTCATCTGTTTTCTTCTTATTGCCACCGTAGCTTACAATTATTCTTCTAATTGGAACTTCCAATATGGTATATTTTTCTCCTTCAAGGGATTCTTGTACAGATTCAACAATATTATCAACTCTATCCTCATCAACAACGCTACATACTAATACAGCGTCTTGCGCATAATCTCTTATTAAGCCTATTGTAGATTTTGGGTCTTCTTTTATTGAAAAACCTTTCCAATCTTGAGGAGACATTCCTTTATACTCTAAAATGTAAAAACCAGTTATTCCTGCATCCGTAAGGGCGTTAATGGCCTTTCCCAGATTTTCAATCTCAACAAAGACACGAAGATGTACCTTCAAGCTAATCACCTATTATAATATTCTGTAAAACTTATCTTAATAATTTATCTGTTACCATTAAAATAATAAAAAATTGACAAAATATTAAATTTGTTGATATGAATCTTCTCCATAACTTTATGCAATTTGAATATAGATTATTAATATTATGTATATTGTCGAGAGGTGATTAAATGACTGATTTCGATGTAAATAGAAATTCAGGATCATTCTGGATGAAAACATGCCCTAAAACAAATTTTAATCCTCTTAAAAATGGATTAAAGGTTGATACTGTAATACTCGGGGGAGGAATTGCAGGAATCACTACAGCAACACTATTAAAAGATTTAGGGTACAGTATCGCGATAATAGAGTCAGATAGAATTGTAAAAGACGTTACTTTAGGTACGACTGCTAAAATTAGCGTTGCACCCAATATGATATATAATAACCTAATAAAAAATTTAGGTCAAGTTAAAGCCCAAATGTATGCCACAGCAAATGGAAAAGCCTTGGAAAAAATAGGAGATATAGTATTTAATAAAAAAATAGAATGTGAATTCCATCGCACTCCCCTCTACATTTACACAGAGTCTCAGGATAAAGTTGAAAAAATAAAAGAAGAATTTCTAGCAGCAAAAAAACTTCAACTACCTGTTTCCTACACCAATAACATCCCATTACCTTTTAAAACTATAGCTGGGCTAAAGTATGAAAATCAAGCCCAATTTCATCCACGAAAATATCTTCTTGGGTTGGCTGAGGATTTAAATGGTGAAAATAATTACATCTTTGAAAAAACTCGTGCAATTACCGTTAAAGAAGGTGCTATTAATGAAGTTGTTACTGATAAAGGATCTATATTTGCAGATAACGTGGTAATTACAACCCACACCCCTGTTTATGATCCTGATAATTTGAAATCCCATTTGCATCCTGCTAGATCCTATGTTCTTGATTTATATATTAATGGAGAGTTTCCAGATGGAATGTTTATTGATTTTGACCCTGTTCATACCTACCGCACAACACCAACTGAAAAGGGTACACTAATAATAGTTGCCGGAGAACACAGTGATATGCGGGTACAAAATCTGAATGAATATTATATGCGTCTAGAAAACTATGCACGCGAACATTTGGATATTAAATCTATTGAGTATCGTTGGTCTAGCCATGATAATAGCAGTGATGATGGTTTGCCACTGATTGGTAAGACTTCATCTGAAAATATATACGTTGCAACGGGTTTTGGTTTTTGGGGAATGAATAATGGAACTACATCTGCAATGATTATTTCTGACATGATTGATGGTAAAAATAACCCTTTAATAACTCTATTTGATCCATTGAGGTTCAAATCAGGATAAAATATTTATATATTTATAAATTCTTTAGTTATCAAGGTGTGATGGAATGAAAACAAATATTTGTATAGATGATATTAAGATTAAAAAAGATAAACATACCACGGTATTTTACAGAGATAATGGGTTTCAGACCATTGGAAATTCTACAATTGGAAATGGAATTGGATATGTGAAGTCAATTGTATATCATGGAATGGAAAATCGAGAACAACCTCTTCCCTATACTTTTGGTGAAGTTAATGATGAAGAAATTTTTAAAGAAAAAAATGAATATTTAAATGCAATTTTTGAGTTTAATGAAGTTGAAAAACCTATTGCTGCAATATTAAGCCCCATAGATAAGGTTAACTTTGAAGCTGTAAACACAACTAATATTACAGCACTTGTAAATGTGTATCCCGGAAGTAAATTGTTTTTAAGTATTCTATTATTTGTAAACTATGACCTTGATTCAAAAACTCTTGTAAGAATTTTAAAATCCACAATAGACTCTAAATCCGCAGCTTTATGGGATATGGGTGTTATAAATCATTTTTCATTTGATCCGCTTGATCTTGAGGATAATGAATCAATTATTATAGCATCTACTGGTTCTGCAGAAGTTGTATCTCCTGAATTAGTTAATGAACTGGTTAAAGATGTGCAAATAAATGTTAGACAAGCAGTTAAAAACGCTTTGAGTCATAATGGTTATCCAAAAGATGTTCTAGAATATATGAAGGATGTAGGTGTAGAGGTTGATGATCTTGTAGATGCAGGTATGGAACTGGTTGTAGGTGTTGAAGAAACACCAGAAATCAGTGAAAAACTTAGAAAACAAATTTATCATTCTCTAGAGGACCTTAACGTGGTATCATTCATAATTGCAGGTATCAGGCTTGAAGAAGACTATGAAAAACATAGGGTTCTTGGAGTTGATGTTGATGATGATCCTGCATATCTATATTCAGACGAGGTTTTTGGAATGTCGGTTGCAAATCAAATAGCTGGTACCAAAGCAATTTTCAACTTTAAAAGATATGATGAGGCCAAACCTGGAATTATTAGTAAATTAGGTCCTGTTCTTGATGATGTATTCGCAGGTCTTGTTGCGGGATGTATGTCGAAAATATTTGAAGTTTAAATTGGAGGATAATCATGTCAATATTAAATGATCAGAATGATGAATCCAAAAAAGAAGGAAGTAAGATAAATGGTTTCTTTGGTTTGATATCCTTCTCAACAATAATCCCGATTAATATTCATACAAGCATCAAGGAAATGGCAACTTACACATGGGCTTGGCCAATAATTGGTGCAGCAATTGGAATAATTGTTGGTGCCTTTGGATTTTTACTTGTTGATCTGATGCATCTACCCCAATTGATAGCAGCAGCAATGATTTATAGTTTTTCAATTTGGTTCACTGGCTTCCATCATCTTGATGGCCTTATAGACTTTGGAGATGGGATGATGGTCCATGGAACCCCTGAAAAAAAAATAGATGTCATGAGGGACAAACGAATTGGTACAGGAGGTATGGCCTATCTTCTAATTGTAGGTCTTATCACACTTACAGCCATAGCATCAATTCCCATAGGAGTTATTTTCTATATAATTCTTATTTCAGAAATAGCTGCAAAAATGGGCATTGTTAGCTGTGCAACATTTTCTAAACCATTCCCCAATGGTACCGGAAAATATTTCATTGAAGCCATGAACAAGAAAATTTTATTCTTATCATTTATTCTAACATCCACAATTGGATTTCTTGTGTTTAATACAATAGGGATAATTGGAGTAGCAATGGGTATTTTATCAGGTGTTTTAATTGCATTAATTGCAAAGAAAAACTTTAAATGGGCTACAGGAGATGTTTTAGGTACATCAAATGAAGTTGCAAGGATGCTAGCACTTTTGATCATGGTGGCGATGTTTACAATCTGATTTTATTTAAGTTTTTAAATCAGAGTAGTATACTCCTAAAATATTTCAAGTTAATATTTGTCTATATTTATAAAATGAGAATTTTATGATTTCAAGGAATGGTAAAAAATGAAGGTTAATGTTTTAAGACTAGATCACAGGAGGGTCAGGGATGCCAGAATAACAACTCATGTTTGTTTGACAGCAAGGGCATTTGGGGCTTCTAAAGTTATATTAAGCGGAGATCAAGATAAAAAAATAATGGAAAATGTTAGAGATGTTGTAAAACGTTGGGGTGGGAACTTCGAAATTGATTATTGCAAAAGATGGGATAAATTCATAGATGACTGGAAACGAAATGGCGGAGAAGTAATTCATCTCACAATGTATGGTGAAGCTGTTCAAAATATAACTGGCAAAATACGTGAATCAACAAAGGACAAACTGGTTGTTGTGGGAGGTTCACGGGTTCCTTCAAAGGTTTACCAAGAATCAGATTGGAATGTTTCTGTAACCAATCAACCCCACTCAGAGGTTGCAGCTCTTTCTATATTCTTACATACACTATTTGATGGGAAAGAATATGAAATAGACTTTAAAAACAGTGAATTAAAGATTATTCCCACTGCACATGGTAAAAAGGTATTAACAAAATATAAAAATTCTGAGATTGATGATCAATAGTTTTAAAACTCGGACTATCCATCAATTAACTTTGATCCTTATGATTTTATCGTCTCCAATTTGAGGTATACCTCTTCCATCCCTATTGGAAGTGCAGATATAGATGTATCCATCATGCACAACTGCATCCCGAATTCTTCCTAATTGGGTAAACAGTGCATTTTGTCCAATGATGCTTGTGCCATTATTTGAAAGACTTATCTCCCTTAATTGAGAACCTCTGAGCCCTGCAACATAGAGTTTGTTATTGTAAAAAGCAATTCCCGATGGTGCAAGGGTCATATCAGTATAAACATACAAAGGTGTTTGTATTCCCTGTGCTGTTTCATTTCCCTGATCAGTTGGCCAACCATAATTACCTCCTCTAATCAAGATGTTAATTTCATCATTCTGTATGTCTCCATGTTCTGATTCATACAAAATTCCATTACTAGGATTCCATGCAAGCCCCTGTGGATCTCTGTTGCCATAGGTATACACAAAATTATTGAATGGATTATCTGAAGGAACTGTACCATCCTTATTTATTCTCAAAATCTTTCCAGAAAGGGAATTTAAATCCTGTGCAGAAGTTCTATTGTTAGCATCCCCTGTTGTAATGTATAGTTTTCCATCGGGCCCGAACTTAATTCTCCCACCGTTATGTATCGAACCTGATGGAATTCTATCGATTAATACTGTTTCATTTTGAAGTTGATCATTTAAAACAAATCTTGAAACCCTATTTCCATTATTAGAGGTATAAAAAAGATATACATATCTATTCTGAGAAAATTGAGGGTCAACAGCTATACCTAATAATCCAGATTCACCATTGGCAGTCACATTTATGTTACCAATATTTTTTACACCATTATCCATTAAAAGACTTACATTTCCCCCCCTCTGAGTGAATATCATTGTATTATTTGGCAAAAAATCCATTGCCCCAGGTATGTCCAGATTATCTGCAACTACCTCCGATTGAAATCCCGTTTGCGTGACTGGTTTAGGTAAGATAAGTATAATTAACACGGCAAAAATTATTATTAAAGGTATTATAAGCAATTTTTTGTTCATATTATCCCAGAATAATCTTAAAATTATTCAAATCAGATAATATTATATTGTAGTTTTTTATACTTCAAATTTTTGTAAGAATATAATTGAAATAGAAGATATAATTTGGATACTGAATAAATACAATATCATTTCATTAAATTAATTTGGAAACTTATAACCCTGAATTAATTAAAGGGTTACTATACTAATATTGAAGGAGAAATTTTTATGATATTAAAACATGTTGAGCATCTACTTGTACAGGATCAACTTACAACAATAAGAAGATCAGGAATAAGTAGCACAGATTTTAGGGCGGGTATGATCGAAATTGGCAGATTAATGAGTTATGTTTTCGCAGACACTCTTGAAAAAGAGAAATTAACCGTCAAAACACCTTTAGGAATATCTGAAGGTATTAAAATTAAAGATAAAAAAGATATCGTTGTTATAAATGTCCTTAGAGCTGCAATTCCACTTGTAGATGGAATATTGAGAGTTTTTACCGAATCTAAATGTGGAGTAGTAGGTGCATGGCGTGAAGATATTCCTCCATTTAAAGTAAACTTAAATTATGCAAGAATCCCACATGTTGAGAATAAAATTGTTATAATTGCTGATCCAATGCTTGCCACAGGCAACACACTTAATGCAATATTGAATGAAATAAAAAATCAGGGTATTCCAAAAAGAATTGTACTATTTAATGTGATAGCATCTCGAGAAGGAATAGAAAAAGTTTCTAGACACCACAATGATCTAGAGATTTATACTTGTGCCATTGACAATGAAGTTAACAGTGATGGATATATAGTCCCTGGACTTGGAGATGCAGGAGATATCTCTTTTGGAAAACCCCATGAAAAATAAAAATTTCCATTTATTAGTAATATAATCTAAAAAAATTTAGTAGATAGCCTTACCATGGGCAGCTGCAACTATACAGGGTATACCGCGTACTTCTAATAAATGAATGGATTCCATACCCTCATTTTCAAATGCAACAACCTTCCTTGAAATTATTCTACTCGATAAAAGTGCTGCTGCGGGAGGAGTAACAGCAAAAATTGATTCATATTTATCTAATAACTTAACTGTGCTATCTCCAAGTGATCCCTTCCCTATATGTATTTTAACACCAGATTTAGCAAGACACGGTATGCTCTCTTCAATCTCTTCTTTATTACTTGTTGTAGGGGAAATACCTGCATCGCTGACAGCAGTGTGCATAATAACAGATCCTTCAAGATCATCAAAACACTGCCCCTTATTTATAGAATCAACCAGTTTAGGAAGAGCAGCATCCCTACCTGTTAAAATAATACCATATACCTCTATCTTATCCCCAACATGCAAATCTTGAACTGTTTGAGAGTTTATTGGAGTACAGATTCGTTTTATTTGTCCGATCTCATTATTTTTCTCTGTCAACTACAAAAACTCCGTTAATTATAAATTCAAGCTCTTAAGATCTTCTATAAATGCTTTTACATGTTTTTCTTTGATGTGAGGCATTACTATAACCCTTATGGCACGTGGATATGACGATTTGGAAACAGCCCATCCTAAATTTTCAAGCCTTTTAGCCAGTTCATCAACAGATATGTCCTTTGATTTAAAAGCAACAATGTTCAACTGAGGCTCTGTTACCACTTCAAATCCAGATTCGATGATACCTTCATATAAAAGTTTGGTTATTTCCATACATTGATTTGAAACTTTCTTGTAACCTTCTCTTCCAAGATATTTCATAAGAGCCCATGTAGCAGCTGTTGAAGCACCCGTTCTAGTTCCTACAATGGTGGACTGCCTATCTTCTGTAAGATATGGCGTTTCAATGCTCATTGCATCCAGATACTTTTTCTCACGGAAAAGAATTCCACCAGTTGGTATTGGTGCAAGCCCCATTTTATGAGGATCTATTGTTATTGAACATACACCTTTGAGTTCAAAATCAAATTTAGGAAATTCATAACCTATTTCAGTTAAAAATGGAATAGAATATCCTCCAAATGCCGCATCAACATGAAGGTAAATATTATTTTCAAGACAAATATTTGAAATATCTTCAACAGGATCAACTTTACCCAATTCAGTTGTTCCTGCAACAGCCACTACTGCAACAGTGTTCTTAGATAACATTTCCTCAATAGAATTAACATCCACCTTGTAGTCACTATCAAGTTTTGCTTCCATAATATTCAAACAAAGCATGTCTGCTGCTTTTTTAAAAGAAAAATGTGCCGATTTAGGAACTATTATTTCAGGATCCTTTATTCCAGGATTTTCTAGTTTAGCAGAATTTCTGGCAGCTCTCATTGCCATTATATTTGCTTCTGTTCCACCAGTTATTATGTGACCATGAATATCTTGTTTACCCAAAAGATCGCCTAACAAATTTATAACTTCATCTTCCATGGCTTTAGTTCCTTTAAAAAGACCAGGATCTCCTAAATTAGACTCCAAAAACATTTGATATGCCCTCAAGCCTACAGGATGTGGGCATGTACACATTGAGCCAAGTATTTTACCTGAACGATGTGTCATATCCTTCTTTTTAAACTCTTTAAGTTGCCTGAAAACTTCTGTTTTTGATATTCCCTTATCTTCCATGGTTACCCCTGAAAATATGTGAAAATAATAATATCTTAAATTTCAAATCTAAAATAAAAAAAAATATTGGAGTAGTTACTCCTTAATTTAAAATTCTATTCTTGCAAGACTTTTCTTGCTGCTTTGAGTACTAACTTCTTTTCAACTCGTGCAACAACTTCTCTAACAGTTGCAACAGCATCTGTATTGGCAGATACACTTGTAATTCCAAGTTCTACCAGTTGTTCAACAATGTCAGGCATGCTTCCTGCTTGCCCACATATGCTTGTTTTAACACCTGCTTTGTTACACTCCTTGATTACCATTGCAATTAACTTCATAACTGCAGGATGTCTCTCAGAATAAAGTCCCGCCACGTTTTCATTGTTACGATCTATTGCAAGTGTGTATTGTGTCAAATCGTTTGTTCCGAAACTAACAAAATCAATTCCCTCAGCAATGAAGTCTTCAATTGTTAGAGCAGCTCCTGGAGTTTCAACCATTATACCCCATTCTATATTCTTTTGAGGTTTTAATCCAACTTCTCTTGCTATTTTCTTGGCTTCCTTAAGCTCATCTGGATGTTGAACCAATGGAAGCATAACACCTATGTTGGTATATCCCTCTTCATGGAGTTTTTTTATTGCTTTAAACTCAGCTTTTAATATTTCAGGTTCGTCAAGTTCCCTTCTAATACCCCTCCAACCCAACATAGGATTGTGTTCGTATGGTTCATCTTCTCCACCATCAAGTGACTTAAATTCATCAGTAGGCGCATCTAATGTTCTGTACCATACTGTTTTGGGATAAAATGCATCTGCAACCTTTAAAATATTTTCAACAAGAGCTTTGACAAGTTCGTCTTCCCTACCTTCAATAATGAACTTTTTAGGGTGCACACCCAAAGCCAACATCATGTGCTCTGTTCTAAGCAAACCTACACCATCAGCACCTGTCTCTGAAGCTTTTTTAGCTGCTTCTGGCATACTAACATTTACTTTAACTTCTGTTACTGTTAAAATTGATTGATTTTGGATAACTGTAGCTGTTGATCCATTTTCTGTGGAATCCTTATTATCTGTTTTCAACTTTCCTTCATATACAAATCCCTTGCTTCCATCAAGGGTTACAACAGAATTTTCTTTCAGAATCTTACTTCCATCACCTGTACCAACTACACATGGTATTCCAAGTTCTCTTGATACTATTGCTGCGTGGCAAGTAACTCCACCTTCGTCAGTTATAATACCCTCTGCCCTTTTCATTGCAGGAACCATATCTGGCGTTGTCATCACAGTAACTAATATGTCACCCTTTTCTATTTTATCGAGTTCATCAGTATTTCGTACGATTTTTACTGCCCCAGATGCCATACCTGGGCTTGCTCCAAGTCCTTTAGCGATTATTATCCTTTCTTCAGATTCTTGTTCTGATTTGGATTCACCGTTGTCCTTGCCAAGTGTTGTTACAGGCCTTGATTGTAGCATGTAAATTTTACCGCCTTCAATTGCCCACTCTGTGTCTTGAGGGAAATTATAATGATTTTGAATTCTTTTTCCAAGTTGAGCAAGTTGTGTTATCTCATCATTACTTAAAACACGTTTCTCACGTAGATCTTCTGGTACATCAACCTTTACTGTATATCCTGTATCAGGGTCACGATCAAACATTACCTTCTTATCGCTGATCTTGTAATCAAGAATCTCATTTTTTTCTTTGTCGTACCAGCAAGTATCAGGTGTCACTGTTCCTGAAACTACTCCTTCCCCTAAACCCCATGCTGCCTCTATGAGAATTTTTTCTTCTCCAGTTGATGGGTGTACAGTGAACATTACTCCTGCTTTTTCTGCATTAACCATTTCCTGAACAACCACTGCTATGTAAACTTTAGAATGGTCGAAATCATTTTCTTCACGATAAAATATTGCACGTGATTCAAAAAGAGATGCCCAACATTTTTGAACATATTCAACAACATCTTCGCTACCCCTTATGTTAAGATAGGTATCTTGTTGACCAGCAAAAGATGCTTCCGGCAGGTCTTCTGCAGTTGCAGAGGATCTGATTGCTACAAAAACATCATCTTTACCAATTCGATGGCATAATGCATTGTATGCTTCGATTATGATGGTTTTGATCTCATCGGGCATCGTTGTTTCGGTTATTATTTTTTTGATCTTAACAGCTGATGCCTGAAGTTCTTTGTTTTTGTTGACGTCAAGAGCATCAAGAATGTCCATTATTTCATCGAAGATCCCTGTTTCTTTTATAAATTGATCGTAGGTTTTGGATGTGACAACAAAACCGGGAGGTACCGGTATCCCTGCATGAGTTAATTCTCCGAGGTTTGCGCCTTTTCCGCCTGCTACTGCAACATCTTCCTTTCTCAGTTCTTCAAAAAATTCGACATGCTTCATGCTAACACTCTTTTTATTATTTTTTTATTTGACTAGTTCTGAGCCTTCTTCAACTTCAATTCTACATGTTACTGGAAACTTCATTGCTGCTCTTCTTAAAGATTCTTTAGCGTCTTTAAAGTTTCTTTTGTTAGTATAAATAGTTAAAACCTTTTGATTTGGTTTTACAATTGCAACAGAGCTTACGGCTTTACCGAATGCCTTTCTCATACCATCCTGTACCCTATCTGCACCTGCTCCAGTAGCCATTGGATTTTCCCTTACAATGTGATGAGGGTAAACCCTTATCTTCAAATGATAACCCATCCTTCCGGCTTTTCTCTGCATGTACCTGTTTGAAGCTATCCTAGCTGCTTCAAGTGCATTGTGAGATAACTGTGCTGCTTCTTTGACAACCAGCGTTACTTTTAAAGGGAACTCAGCTGAGAGGTTACCCATATCATATTGAACTATTCTTGAACCTGGAATTTTCCTGATGTAATCTTTTCTAGTATATGCTCTAACCATAAATAATCCTCCTTTCTAGAAAGTTTAGTCTATAAGTATAATAAACGTTGCCCTATAATATACCCATGTTAAAATATAACTCCATTTTCCTATAAAAAACATCAAATATATCAATCAACAGGATCGTGAGATGACGAAAATTGCAATAACTGGAAAAGGAGGGGTTGGAAAAACAACCCTTTCGGGCACATTGGCATGTTTATTTTCACAGACTTATAAAGTATTCGCTATCGATGCAGACCCAGATATGAACCTGGCATCCAGCCTTGGAATACACACTAAAATAACCCCAATATCAAAGATGAGGGACCTTATAAAAGAAAGGACAGGTGCAGAACCTGGATCATCATTTGGAGAGGTTTTTAAGATAAATCCCAGGATATCTGACCTTCCGGAATCTCTTTCAATAAATTACGATGAAGAAGGCAAGCTAAAGCTCCTTGTAATGGGCACAGTTGATAAAGGAGGAGAAGGGTGCATATGTCCTGCTTCAGTACTTTTAAAGGCATTAATGCGGAATCTTATTCTTAAAAAAGATGAGATGATTATATTGGATATGGAAGCAGGAGTTGAACATCTCGGGAGAAAAACAGCGGAAGCTGTTGATATAATGATAATCGTTGTTGAACCTGGACTCAAATCACTTGAAACTGCTGAACGAATTAAAAGACTTGCAAGGGACATTGGTATAAAAGAGATAGTTTGTGTTGTTAACAAGATTTCAAGTTTAGATGAAGACCAATTTGTAAGATCTAAGCTTGAAGATTTGGGAATTAAAATTATTGGAACCATACCCCGTGACCCATTAGTTGTAAAGGCAGATATGGAGGGTAAAGCACTTGTTGACTATCCTGATTCAGAAGCACTAGCTGCTATAAAAAATATTAGTAAAAACATACTTGAATGGGAAGGATAGAACAGCTTTCTATCGTTTAGGATAAGAGAAATTATAGGGTTAATAATATTATGAATATCAAAGCCATCATAAAATTCAAATATAAAAATGAAGAAATTGCAGAAATTGCCTATAAATCCCTTGAACCTGACAACATTGGATATATTAATTCTTCTATCGATGGTAATTATTTTATCTGTAGTTTAAATGGCGATTCAATAGGTACAATCCTTGCGACTGCTGATGATCTAGTTTTCTGCGAAACAATGGTTGAAAAGATTTCTGAATTAAGGACATATTAATCATTAACTATAAAATTTAATTAGGAGAAGTAACAATGATCAATCTCAAAGATTTGATGGTTGGTTTTGGATTTGTTCTAATAGTTCTAATATTTATGATACAAAAAATCAGAATTAGATCTGCCCATAAAAAAAAGATTATTGAAATTAAAAACAGAAGAAAAAAGAAAAGAAAGAAAAATATGAAGTAATATCTATTCCTTTTTCTCTTCTTCAGGTAAAACTTCTTCTGCTATTTCTTCAGCTTCAACCTTTTCAACAGCTTCTTCAAGTGCTTCTTCAGCAATAACCTCTTCGGCTATTTCTGCTGCTTCTTCTACTTTTTTCTCGAAGACATCGACGAATTCAACTTTTTCAATGTTTTCCATGTTCTCCCAGATATCTCTGGCTATTCTAAACCTTGCAAATGTAATGTCCATGTAAGGTTTTTTATCGAACTTCGCCATTTCATCCATTGCTATTCTGACCACTCCATCGATTATTTGTATGTCGTGTTTTTCAGAGTCGATGTTAGGTGCTGTGTAATGAAGTTCTATCATGCTTTTGATCTTCTCAACATCATCATCAATAACCTTAATGACTTTTATGTCGTATTCTAGATTTTTTCCTGCAAGTTCATGATTGAAGTCTACTCTAACCCTTCCACCACTTACACTTCTAATTATTCCAGTTGTTCCGTCGGATGTAATTGCCATTCCAACTTCGGGTTTCATTCCCTGTTTCTTGAATTCTCCCATAGGTATTAGCTGTAAGAGTTTTGGATCTCTTAATCCAAATCCTTCTTCAGGAGTTATATCTACTTTTTTCTCTTCTCCTTCTTTCATACCTACAAGTGCTTCGTCTAATCCCTTTAAAACGTGTCCTCCACCAACTACTATTGGTATTGCACCATAAGTTTTAGCATCTAATTTTATATCTGCTTCTTCCGCCACATTTTCATCGGTTGTGTCAAAGACGTTGCCTGTCTCCTGAACCTTTCCTGTATACTCAAGTCTTATAAAATCTCCTTCTTTCACTGCCATATCTCTAGCCTCCTGTGTGGTATTCTTTTTCGAAATTCATTTAGAACTTCTTTATTTTTATATTTTAATATACGTATAACAGATGGGTATCTGTCTATATAGTTATGTACACCCTCCTTAAAAATACCCGCCTCGATTGATGACATAACCCTGTTTTTAAAGTGTCTGCTGAAACCCTGAGAAATAGATTTTTCAACATCTAAAAGGCAATTAAAGGGCCTGTTCTTTATTAAAGCTTCTGCTGTAATATCATCAATCAATGGGAGGGATTTAAGTTCTTGAATGTTGTTATTATTCACCCTTTCGAGTATTCCATCAACATCCCTTAATTTGTCCAAAGGTGCATGACCATTATCAATTTCTCTAATAAGAACTTCAATTGTTTCAGGAGGTAACATATCTGTAACAGATTCCAGATCACCCAAAACAACTGCCTCCCTTATTTTAGTGCCACTAACACCTTCAACGCGCTTCACAAATATAAATTTACCAGTGAAATCAAAATCAATCTTTTTAAGGGACTTTGATAATGAAACTATTACATAATTGTCTTCATCAAGTTTTCCATGAAGAAGAACTTCCTTTGTTTCCATATCAACAATTTTATATGGTTTCGGTGCTACGCCGTTTCCATTGCTTATTCTTTTGAGTATATTTTCATATCCTGGAAATGGTCTGTAACCACGAGGAATGTAATCCGCATCAAGAGCCTTAAAAGTCTTTGCAAGACATAATGAATACTGACCCGAACCCATTATCCCCATCGGGGGTCCTTCAATTACAATATCTGCTCCTGCTGCTATTGCGGTTTCAGCACGAGCTTCACGTGTCATAATATAAGGAAGGCCCCTGCCACTTCTCTCCAATGGCCCGGGTACAACAGCAACAAATAAACCTTCTGGAATCTGGTTTTTTGCTTGGATCATACAAAATTTATGGCCTAGATGTAGTGGAGAGTACTCTGTAAAATCTGCAATTATCTTCACATCACCTTCAACAGATCCATAAATTGGTTCCCTTTTAATATCGTTATTTAAAAGTTTTCTATCTCTATCCAAAATTTTCTGGACGAATGTTTTACATTCCAAATTGAATTACCCCGATTACTTTGTATATATTTAATATGTTTCTATCATAATAATGGTTCATTGGATCAAAAGATAAAAATATAATAGAGAAGATATGATTATTTGGTGTAAAAATGCTTGATCTCTGCCTTTCAAATTGTAAAATTGTTCCTGAAAACATTGAATATTCGATAGGAATTAATGATGGTAAAATTGTTTCCATCAAAAGGAGTACTATCAAAGCAGGAAAAACTATTGAAATAAATGGTAAAATAGTTCTACCTGGATTAATTGATGCCCATGTGCACTTGAGAGACCCTGGATTTACCTATAAAGAAGATTTCAGATCTGGAACAACTGCTGCTGCTGGAGGCGGTTTTACAACTGTCCTGGACATGCCCAATACAAAACCTCCAACAAACACTGCCGAAACATTCAAGAACAAAATTAGAATAGGAGAAAATAAAAGTCTTGTTGACTTTGGTTTACATGCAGGGGCAGATAATCCTGAACAGATAAAAAAACTTGCAGCCCTCAAACCAGCTTCATTTAAAATTTTCATGGATCTATTTGATGATGATTTTTTAATGAATATATTCGGTGAACTATCGGATTTACCCGAAATTGACGGCATTAAAACCGTTGTTTCACTACATGCAGAAGATAAGGAAATTGTAAATCGATACACAAATATGGTAAAATCCAAGGAAAATTTGAATCCAATTGCATATGTGGATGCAAGACCACCATTAGCAGAAGAGATTGCAGTTTCCAAAGCTATATTATTGGCCAAAGAATTCAATTTGAAGATGCATGTGTGCCATGCGAGTACTAAAAAATCTTTAAACCTAATAAAAAAAGCTAAATTTGATGGATGTAATATTACATCAGAAGTTACTCCACATCATTTGTTTTTAGATTCAAGCTACTTTGAACAATTTGGAAACTTTGCCAAAACCAATCCCCCACTCAGAAACAAGGCAAATAAGATAAATCTAATTGATCTTCATAATGTGGACATTATTGGAACAGATCATGCCCCGCACACAATTTCAGAAAAAGAAGAAAATATTTGGAATGCACCACCTGGAATCCCAGGGCTTGAAACTGCCCTCCCACTTATTTTAACCCAAATAAATAGGGGTAAAACATCATTTGAAGTGCTGAAAAAGCTCCTATGTGAAAATCCTGCCAGAATATTTAACCTTAAAAATAAGGGATTTATAAAGGAAGGAATGGATGCGGATTTTGTTGTGGTTGACATGAAAAAGGAAGATATCATAAATCCTGATAATTTCTACTCAAAGGCCCATTATTCTCCATTTAAAGGTCAAAAAGTACAGGGATTACCAATCATGACAATTTTAAGAGGTGAAATTGTAATGAAAGAAGGCGAAGTTTATGAAACCAACGGAAAATTTGTTTACAGTTAAAATTAACTTAATTTGTATTATAAAAAAAATTTAATGGTGATAAAATGTGCGAATCCACTGTTTATTCAATAGATGGAACAAAAATAATGGAAGATGTTTTAAATATTAAAATAAATGGCAATAATATAGAATTAATGGATATTCTAAACACGAAAAAAGATATTAATGGTACCATAGTAGAGATAGACTTGGATAAACATGGAATATACATTGATTTAAAATAATCAAATCCAAATTTTTAATAAATTAATTTTTTTTTATTATCCAATCTAATATTTTCTTTAATATATACAAACTAGTATTTTGGTCTTATTTCAAAAAGAGTAATATTTGCAGATTTGCTATAATTTTATTATATTCATTATATTTTCTAAAAAAATAAAAAAAGGGTTTGGTGGATAAATTCCACCTTATAAAAAACTTACTTCATTGAGAGTGCGTCTTTAGGACACGGTTCTATGCACTGGTCACAGAGTATACAGTAACCCTTGAGTGGTACTTTTTCTCCAGTGAGCTTCAGCATGCTATATGGGCATACTTCAATACAGTCACCGCATTCAGTACATTTATCTGGGCTGAAAGAGATCCTGTTTCGTTTAACGGCTTTGCCATCAACTACTTTATCGATCTCTGAAATTGTCAAGGCTCCCTCAGGACAGGCAGTTGTACATGCACCGCAACGTGTACACATTGCGTATGATGCTTCTGCATCTGTCTTAATGTCGCCTGGAACTTGCATTCCAGTGTTTGTTACTACTCTGATTGCGTCAGTAGGGCATATTCTTGCACATGCACCTATATGATCACATTTTTCCTCGTCCCAGACAAGTCCTTCTTCAGATGCTGGCTTTGCTGGTCCTAATTCTACTTCAAGATCTATTGCATCTACAGGGCACAGCTGTTCGCAGAGACCACATGCTGTACAGATCTCTGGAAGTTCAACTGATAGTGTTGATGATTTAGGATTAATGAAGTCTCCAGGACATGCTTCAACACAGACGTTACATCCAATACAGGTGTCTTCGTCCACTTCAAATTTGAGCATCTCTTTGGTACGTTTTTCTGGTTTTTTGCCTGATATGTACACTGCATTCCATGGGCATGTCTGTGAACAGACTCCACATTTTATACAAGTGTCTTCATCAATGACAATACTTCCTCCAACTTCTTCGAGGGTGATGGCATCTACTGGACATTCATCCACACACATACCACAACCTACACAGTCCACTATTGCTATAGGTCCGCTGATGTCAATATCAACCTTATTAGGTTCTTTAACACCTTCAACACCAATAACTTCTACAGGGCATATGTCCACACATTTCTGACACATTACACAGTATCCTTCTAGTGGTACCTTGCTCATTTTACCTTCATCAAGTTTCAGTACCTGTGGTGGGCAAATTTCTACACAGTCGCCGCATTCATCACATAGTGCTGGGTTGTAGGTTACTCGAGCTTGTGTTACACCGCTCTCATCAATTGAAAGTTCTTCTGTTTTCAATGCACCTTTTGGGCATATGTCCACACATTTGGGTGCGCCTCCACAGACGTCACAGTAGATCACATCTTCCGGTGACACTTCTATGGCTGCTGTAGGACATGCACCCTGGCATGCGCCGCATCTGATGCAGTCTTCCTTGTTGACTACTATCATTTTTTCACCTTTGGGTTAGACCTTGTTTATGAGGTGTCCCTCACTGTCGTATACTTCAACAGTTGCGAGTTTCATATTTGTGTCGATTGTGTGAGTTGCACAGGATAGACATGGGTCGTATGCCCTTATTACCATTTCCATTAAGTTGAATATTTTGTCGTCTACTTCAACACCAGGTTTGATGTAGTCTTTGGCGACTTTCTGAATACCCATTTCCATGGCAGGGTTGTTCTGGATTGTAGCAACTATTATGTTAGCTTTGGTTACTAGACCGTCTTCATCTGTTTGGTAGTGGTGAGTCAATGTTCCTCTTGCTGCTTCAACTATTCCTACACCTTCACCAGCCTGTCTTTCAATTGGTCCTGGGAATTTTTCTCCAGATAGGTCGCCTTCGAGTGCGTCAACAGCCATTTCTGAAGCTGCAACCAGTTCAATTAACCTTGCCCAATGGAAGAGTAGTGGTTCTTGTGCGTATCCAAAGGTATCTTGGAATTCTTTGAAGTAGTCCTGAGCTATTGGTGATGGCATTTTATCTGCCACATTAAGCCTTGATAATGGAGCTACCCTGTAAATTCCTTCAGGATATCCTAAGTCTTTTATGTAAGGGAACTTGAGCCAGGAGTAAGGTTTGACCTTCTCTGCCATGTGGTCCAGGTAGTTTTCGCTTCCAAATTCAGCGTGTATTTTACCTTCTTTGTCTTTGATCCTAACGTCTCCGTTGTAAACATCCCATACGCCTTTGTTAACAAGACCGGTATGGTAGGTTTCTACGTATCCAAGTTCTTTAACAAGATCTAGGTTTTCAACAAATATTGGTTTTGCAAGTTCTATTGTTGCCTGTGCTAGTTCAACATTCCTCTTTGCTTTGGTAAGAAGATCTTTCTGAGTTTCTGCATCGATTTCTGTTGATATACCTCCAGGTGTTGATGATGTTGGGTGTATTGACCTTCCACCTGTTGCTTTGACTATGTCTAAAGCGTTTTTCCTTAATTCTATAGCTTGGAGTGCAACATCAGGTGCGTCTTTAATGATTTGGAAGACGTTCCTTGTTTTACGGTCTTTTCCAGCTATGAAATCAGGTGCTGCCAGGAAGTAGAAATGGAGTGCATGTGAGTGCATGAAAGAACCCCAGTTCATTAACTCCCTCATTTTGTAGGCAGTTGGTAAAATTTCATCGTCTTTAAATCCGTAACACTGATCTGATGCTTTTGCAGCAGCTAAGTGGTGCTGTACATCACAGATACCACAGATTCTTGGTACTATTCTAGGAACCTCTTCAACTGGTCTTCCCTGGAGGAATTTTTCAAATCCACGGAATTCCATAACATGAAGTCTGGTTTCCTCAACATTTCCGGCATCATCGAGATGCACTGTAATTTTTGCGTGACCTTCAATCCTTGTCACAGGTTCCATTGTTAATTTAACCATTTATTTTCCCTCCTTTTGCATTTTCATTGGTATTAATGCAGCTGGGAGTGTGTAAGTATAGAACGTACCTACAATATCATCTAACTGGTCAGCAACTTCTTCAGGGTCAACAGTTTTGTCGTGATCAATACCGAAGTCTGATCCTATAGCGCTTATCATTTTTGCACCTTGGTCAGTTACTTTTGCTGTTGGTCCGTAGCATCCTCTACACTGTATGCCTATTGATGGACATTCTGCTCCGCAGAGTGATATTGTTGATGGACCCATACATACAAGTCCCTGTGGTACCAGACACATTTCTTTTTCTGGTCTTCCAAGTTCGAACTGCCTGATGATCTTGTCCATTGCCATTCCTTCCGGTGGCTTTTCTCTTGGACATACTTCACATAGGTTTGTTGTTGGTAATGTTACCGGTTCACCTGTTAAAAGAGCTATAAGTGCTTCTGCAAGAACATCGGATCTTGTTGGGCAGCCAGGTATGGAAAGATCCACATCTATTGCTTCTGAAAGTGGTCTCACCCTACTTTCGAGGTGTGGTATATCTTCACTTGGTATTATACCTTCTTCGTTGTAAGTACTGGCGGAATTTACGTAAGCTTCTTGGGTGAGCTCGTCAACAGTGTGTAAGTTTCCGAGTCCAGGTATTCCTCCGTATACTGCGCAAACACCGTATGCTATGACGAATTTTGCTTTTTTTCTTAGCATTTCGGCAAGTTCACGGTTTTCATTGTTACGGATTCCGCCTTCTATTATTATAACATCCAGATCATCTGGAACTTCATCGTATTTAACGTCCATGAGTACGGGCATGAATTCTATGTCTGCCAATCCCATCACATCAATTATTGCTTCATGTATATCTGCAATGGACAGGTGACAACCGGAACATCCAGCCAACCACATGGTCGCTATTTTAGCTTTTTCTGCCATATTATTTCACTCCTCCGCTTATGCTTCAACTGATAGTTGTTCCTTGAGTGGGGATTTACCTAGTCCCTTTATACGGGTTACCATCATATCAACGGTTTTCGCGAATTTTTCTCCTTCTGATGCAGATATCCAGTCGTGGTAAATTCTTTCTCTTCCAATTCCTAGGTCATCTGCTAATTTGTAAATCAATCTCATTCTTCTGTCTAATTTGTAGTTTCCTGCGTCGTAGTGACAGTCACCGTGGTGACATCCTGCTACAATAACACCATCTGCTCCCTCACGGAATGCTTTAAAAACAAACTGTGGTTCTATACGTCCTGAGCACATAACTCTTATTACACGTACGTTTGGAGGATATTGCATCCTTGCAGTACCAGCGGTGTCAGCTCCACCGTAGGAGCACCAGTTACAACAAAACATAACGATCTTCACATCATCCTCAGCCATAGAGTTTCCTCCTGATTTATCAATGTACCATCAACTTCACCATATTGAGGTTACTTATTAATGTACATTATATGGATAGCAAAATAGTTATTATAAAGGTTACTCCAAGAACAATTCCGAAAGGCATATATATAAGAATATGAATATCCTGTTTAGTATTACTTTGACAATTTAATACCAATTATTTATATTATTAAAGCCTAAAAAAGCTTTAAAACTAATTATTTACTCTTAGATCTATTTTTAACATTTAATATTAATATTAATTAAATTTAAAGGAATAATTACAGGCGTATTTCTAATTTTTTTTGTATAAATTTAAATATAAAACAATTTTTAAGAATAGTATTTAATTGAATTTAATATTCTTAATAGTTAACAATGTTAATTTAATGGTTTATTAGTCATTGTTAAATAAAACAAAATACAGAAAAAGAGTTTGAGATAAAAAATTATTTAAAATAAAAAAGTTGGTGGTTAGACTGCTGCTTGAAATAACAGATCTGGCTGTAGAAGTTAATGGAAAAGAAATACTAAAGGATATAGATTTATACATCGATAAAGGCGAAACACATGTGCTGTTAGGTCCAAATGGAAGTGGAAAAAGTACTCTTTTTATGTCCATGCTAGGATTTCCAAAGTACAAAGTGACTAGAGGCGAAATAATCTTCAAAGATGAAGATATAACAAATATGACTACTACTGAACGGGTTGAACGAGGTTTAGGTGTAAGTTTCCAGAATCCCCCTGCAATAAGAGGAGTTAAACTTAAAGATTTGTTGCAGATCGAAAAGAGTAAAAAAAGTGTCAAACCTAATCAAGATGAGCTTGACCCTGAAACAATTGCACTAGCTGAAAAACTTAAATTCTCAGACCAATTCCTTGAAAGGGATGTTAATCTTGGATTTTCAGGTGGAGAAGTTAAAAGATCTGAGATTCTGCAACTTCTAGCACAACAACCAGATTTCATAATGTTCGATGAACCTGATTCTGGAGTTGATATTGAAAACGTGGAACTCCTTGCAGAGGAAATAAATGTATTATTGGACAAAGACAAAAAACCAGGATTGCGTGAAAAATCGGGTTTACTAATAACCCATTTGGGTTACATACTAAACTTTGTTAGTGCAAACACAGCCCATGTGCTGATGGATGGAAAAATAGCTTGTTCTGGAGATCCAAACGAGATATTAGGAAGGAAGGATTTAAAGGGTGTGTGGAATGTTGCGGAATACACTAGAACGTGCTGAAAAGGCCAAAAAGAAGAAAGCTGCCCTTGGATCTGATGTTGAAATAGAAGAATTCGAAGGGGAAGAAGCAGGAGAACACGAAGAGGTTGAATCTTTAAGTGATCTTTCGAATAAAGATCAAAAATCTCTTCTAAAGGTTGGGGTTGATCCTTCTGGTGCAGGTAGGGCAGGTTCATTTTTACAAATTGACCAGTCTAAAGTATGCAGCAATTGTCAATCCGAAGCAATAGAACTTATGGGTTTACCACAGGCATTAGAAAAATATGATTGGGTTAAAGATTATTTATGGAACGCCGTACCTGTAGATACAGATAAATACACTGCACGAACTGCTTTAGGAGAGCCAGGAGGTTACTTTATAAGATCACTTCCAGGTACCAAGGAAGTGTTACCTGTACAGGCATGTATGTTTATTGGTGATGAAAAAGTTGCTCAAACAGCTCATAACATAATAATTGCCGAAGAAAATTCAGAACTTCATATCATTACGGGATGTTCAACTGGTAGTGATGTGCAGTCTGCTATGCATGTTGGTGTTTCTGAATTCTATTTGAAAAAAGGGGCTAAAATAACCTTTACAATGGTACATAACTGGGCAGAGCAGGTTGAAGTTAGACCTAGGACAGGAGTTATTCTAGGTGATGATACAACTTACATCAGTAATTATATACTCACCAGCCCTGTGAATACAATACAGACATATCCTACAGCATATTGTCAGGGAGAAAACTCCAAAGTAGTTTTCCAGTCAATATTGGGTGGTCAAAAGGATTCTATTCTTGATGCCGGTTCAAGGGCAATATTAACTGGTAGAAATTCTAGCGCTGAAATGATAACACGTGCAGTTTCCAAGGATGAATCCCAGATATACACAAGGGGTCATCTTGCAGGAAAATCTCCAGATGTTCGAGGGCATTTGGAATGTATGGGTTTGGTACTTTCAGATGATTCACTCATTTACTCTGTTCCAGAACTTGAGGGAAGTTCAACTGATCTTGAACTCTCTCATGAGGCAGCTGTTGGTAAAATTGCAGAAGAAGAGGTTCTTTATCTCATGTCTAGAGGACTCACAGAGGATGAAGCTGCTTCAATGATTGTGAAGGGATTCCTGAGTATGGATATTGCAGGATTACCACCAGAGTTAGCTGCTGAAACTAAGAATATGATAGATCTAAGTATTCAGGGAATGTAAAAAAAATCTTTTTTTTTTGGAGATTAATTAGCAATCTCCATATTCTATTCTTTTTAATATTTAATAATGGAATATTTAATTCAAGTATCATTGTTAAACTTGAGAAATTACCAATTAATCTGGCAACAACTGGATTCCTTAAGTATAATATTGAAAATGTGAAATAACAACTGCATTTGCGTTCAATCCTTATTAACCAAACCAACCAATCCAATAATCTTATCCAAATTATAAAGATAAAATTATCACCAGAATTAGTCTTCTGGTATTGGTTTAGTATAGTTTAGATGTTTTAAAACATTGAAACATACAATTTAAAAAGAAAAAATATATTGATTCTATTAGAGGAACTGGTCTAAAAAAAATGTTTTTTTTTATATCTTCTGAAATAATTTGTTAATAAAATATTATGTGGGTTATTCTGAGATTATTATGAATTCGCCCACTTTCTCTACTTTACCGAACGGAACTAATAAATTCTCTCCTTTCTTCTTGGCACCTTTGATATGTACATTTCTGCCTTTTTCAACTTTAATAACAACATCAGTTATCTTTCCAGTTTTACCGTTGATTACCAATTCTTCAAGTTCTCCTAGAATTCTAGCATTATTTGTTGCTACTTGGTATCCCTTGATCTCGCTCCAGACTTTTTCTTCCCCTTTTATAAGTTTTCTCTCTTCAACAACCATTACAATCACCTAAATTTTTAACCCAATGTTACTCAAAACATCCTCTAAAACTACTATGTCCTCACAGCTATTAATATTTACGGCCAGTTCAATTTTCCCTAACTTGAGAACTTCCTCATCTTGTTGCTTGTTGTTACTTCTTAATATATTTAATCCCGACGGAACCACATCTCCAAGCACAATACTGGGCTTCAAACCATTTTTCTTGAATAATTCTATTGGAACAGCAATGCACATTGCTGGTTTCCTGGACTTTTCATATTCTAAAAGAACTTGATTTATAATTTCGCTTGTTATTAATGGTAAATCAGCAGTAATAGTTAATATAATCTTGTTTGAATCGTGTTGGAAACATTCTGAAATATAATACTGTAAATCTTCAATATATCCATTTCCAGGTGTTTGAAAGGCAGAATATCCTCCTATGCGGGCAAATTTAGAAGTTTTAGGAGTGTTTGGACTTGTTAATATAATTACATCTGAAATTCCTTTCGAAGCCAACAGTGCATTAATAACATGTTGGATCATTGGTATTCCGCCAACTTCAATGAGAGGTTTTTCTTTTTTACCTCTCATTCTTGTGCCCATTCCACCGGCCATAATAATTGCTGTTACCATTACTGATCCCATTGTTCCGTATTTGTAATATATCATTCCTTATGTTGTAGCTTTCTCCTGGGTCCAAGTATGCACTTACCGCCTTGACATCCACCTACTGGATTCTTTGGAGTACCTAATGAATTCATACATCTTGCCATCATAGCAGCACCCATTGCTAATGCATCTGAAACAAAAAGAGTGTCATTGAAGTACTTTTGAGAATATTCCAATATTAATTCTGGTTTTTTACCTGTTATTCCTGCTCTACCTGTCACTCCTAGCAAAGAACCCTCTTCAATTACACCTTCATTAAATGCTTCCTCTATTAATCTTTTAACTACAAGGGCACTTATATGGTCCAGTGTTGCAAATAGAGTATGTATTCCTGAGCTCTCAAATATTTCATGTCCTAGTTTTACTAGTTCAGGTATTTGATCCCCATTTTCACCAACATCACATCCAATTAGAGTTGTACCTGCATCATAAGCAGCTTTAGGATCTACTGGAACTGTTCCAAATCTTTCACGCCCTTCAGGCACTTTGCCTATGTCAACAAATTCGTGAGCTTGTTCTGCAAATTTTTTGGCTTCTTTCCAGTCTGCTCCTTTAATTATTCCTTTTTTATATAGATCCAGTGCTGCTCCCCCTCTTTTATCAACTTTTTCGGTACCACGTATTATTGAATCTGATATGGCCCCCGCAAGTCCACAAAAATTACCTATTGTCCTGGCATATGGTTTTTCATTGTTGGTTATACGACCTGCAAGAGTTGTTCCAAAATCCATGGATACACAGGGATTTCTGTAGTCAACTTTAGTCCACATAGATGCCACTTTTATACCTGCAGTTACCAATTCACCTTCCATTTCATTGGCAACAACAACCCTACCTGTTGGTGGAAGTACACTAACAACAGCTCCATCAAACATGACTTGGTCCAAAAGTGTAAATTCTTGGAGTCGTTGTGGAAAGTTCTCTTTACTCATTGCTGGAGACATTTTTCTTGGAGGAATTCCTGCTTCTAAACATCCCTTTGCAAGTGCTATTATAAGGTCACCAACCTCATCAGGAGCTGCAAACCCTGCTGTAACTCCAGTGGATCTAACAACAAAATCTAAATCATTCTCTATATCTACATGAGCCTTTTTAAGGGATTCTAGTATGGTGTCCCTTACCATTTCAGATACAGATTCCTTTGTTAGTTCGACTTCCCAAACTGTTTCTCCAAAAACTTTTTCACCTTTTTTTGGAGGTCTTATGTCCCTTGTCATACGTACTGTCTTATCCAGAAGATACGTTCGGCATGTGGTGAGGTTAGTGGCTGTTAAAATACATTTTGTTGTTGTGTTTCCAAGTTCTACAGATGCAACTACATAATATATATCTGGCTTCATTGAAAGGCCAGAACCTACAGTTTTCTTCATAAAAGGTGTTGATTTTATATCTTCGGTGTAAATATAGTGACTTTTTGCAAATATAGGCTTTGGACTTCTGCTAAGTAAATTACCAAACCGTGACATGAGAATTACCTCCCTAAAAATAATTAACAGTTTTTTATCATTAACTTTCCTATTTTAAGTTCAGTTAATTTGATATAAATTTATTGTGAAATGTATTGGAATTTTTAATGAATTAAGATGATTAACAATGTTATAAAAATTCTTTTAAAACTTAATATTGCTATGAAAATTGATTTAGAATAATTCAAAAATAAAATGCAGAGTAAAATATGACATTTAAAAAAAATAAAAAAATAAGGTATTTGACGATAAATCGCCATTTCCTTTGTTTTATAACAATTTGAAGAATGGGTGTTCTTCTATTGGTTCTGTTCCAATGTCTTTTGCAGCTTCTGCCATGAATATATCTGCCATGGAGCATGCTGAAAATGCCATTTTTGCGTTTTCAATAGGTCCAATAAGTACGAAATCTCCTCCAACTGCAATCTGCAGAAGGTTGGATCCTACGTCACAAACTGGCCATACTTCCCTGTTCTCTTTTTTGTAGCCTCTTAACCAGTCCCATGCTGATGGAACGTTGTGGATACCACTACCTACAGGGTATCCCCATTTACTTTTAACAGCAAATGAAGTTCTTAGAGCAGCACCTGCACCCTGACCGAGAGGGGTGATAGCTACGTCCATGAAAGGTTTGTCTATTCCACAGTCATCTGCTGTTTCTAGGAGACCTTTGTCAAGTACGCTTCCACCAGTTTCCCACATGTTGAGTTTACCTTCAACACCAGGTTCCATAGGGTTGAATCCCAGTATGATGGATGCTGATAGATCTGATTCTTTCAATGCTTGAATCTCGTCTGCATCTGCAGCCATGTTTAGGGAATTGTATATTGCCCTGTCTGCTAATCCAGTTTCTGATGCGAATTGTGCTCCTGCAACTCTTGCTTCTCCAGATGTTGAATCTATGAAGAAAGGTGCGTCTGTAGCTTCGCCTACAAATTCTAGGTATTTAACTAATGCTTCTGGTGTTGCACCGAAGGTGTGCACGATGTGTGGGTTACCAGTGACATCGGACATTTCTTCTTGCATTTTTATTAAACCTTCAGCTTTTTCTTTGTCGAAGACTCCTGCCTTCTCATCTTCAATTATTTTGTGTCCACCATAAAAGATGGTTCCTGCTAAAACAGTTGGATATTCACCAGGTTGTCCACCGACTTTAAGGCCAGCAACATCTAATACAATCTGTTCTTTGTCAAATCTAAACATAAATAATCCTCCTAAAAATTATTTAGACTCCACCAAATGTTGATAAGATAGCTCCTATTTTCACAACTTTGAAAGCTACAAATAGAATGATCAGTCCTATCACTATTCCGTATAAAATACCAATATCTCTTCCTATTTGTTGGCCCATTTTCTGAGAGATCTCACCGTAGTTAAATTCTACTTTGTCTTCAATGTCATCTAATCTCTCATTTGCTTTGTTGTACTCATCTGCAGAGACAATGATACGAGGTATGGTATTTTTTTCTTCTTCTGCCATACTTATGCCCCCACCATCATTTTATAAATTACTGGAAGGCCTACGAGGAGAAGTGCAAATATGAATCCCAAACCCATACCATATATTCTGGTTGATATGAGTCCTGCAAATAACCTCTGATCCCTACCAATTAGCTGGGTACGATATTTTATATCTTTTACAGTATTTTTTATGCCTCTAACGTTAGGTTTGTTTGATAATATTATCATGTAAAACCCCCTATTTTAGCAATAGTATGGTTCCAAGAGTTAGGATGAAAGCTAAACCTACAACTAGTCCCTGAACCTTTCCAGCGTACATTCCTGCGAATTGTCTCTGGATTCCACCAACAGCTTTAATCTGCGTCTGAATGTTACGCATTCTAGCTTCGATTAGTGCGGTTTCAGGAGCTACTGGGCGTATTTCTTCGCCTTCTTCTTCCTCTCCTTCCTCTTCAATTACTATTACCATTGCTTCTTCTTCAATTGCTCCGGGATCTTTCTCTATGCACTCTTTTACCTTTGCCTGAATTGCTGCAGCGTCCTCAACATCGATCAAATCTACCATTTCAAACTGGGATCTGAATCTATCCAATCCTTCGTCTGGAATGTTTTCGATGTAAGGTATTGCACCATCAGCACCTACGATGCTTCTTTTTTCAGGATCAACACCATTTTCATGGAGCGCCATAATACTTTGACCTGTGATGTGTCCCTGTACCTCTGATCCGCACAATATAAGGAACCTTAAGTTCGGATTGGATATTAGGTTTGAGATCATCTTTTCAATTCCGAGATTTTCGGTTTTGCACGGTCCTGCGATTGCAGCTCCTGCATCCACTGGTATTTGTTCGATGTGGGAAGCAAGTGTTGCAACTGCTACAGGACTTTCTGGATCGCCAGTCACGTAGTCACCATTTATTACAGGCCATCCTTCTGCGGGTGATTTTTTATCTGCCAATTTAACACCTCCTATAATAATAGGGCAACCAGCAGTACTAGCCCTAATATAAATCCGTAAACCATGTTGGTTAGTTTACCTGCTGTAATGTAAACTCCTTCCCTTCCAGGATAGGCGCCTTCAGATACAGTGGTTGGATCTAAGGCCGTCTCTATATCGTTTGCTGCAGCCTCTAATTCTGTTATTTGCTCGTTTATTGTGTCCATTGATAAGATTAAGACTTCTCTACCTAATGATGCCCCAATAATACCTGATGAAGGGTCTAGGGTTAGGTTGAGTTCAGGAGCTATTTTTACTAAGGGTAACATTTCTACCATTTTGCTTTCCTCCTATTGTTCTTCCTCTTTAGGCCACATTCCAGACCATTTAACTGATGCTGCACTATCGAGTGATGCCTGTAAAAAGGCTCTCATTGATATAAACCATCCTATTGCACCAATTATGGATATTACCCACCATGCTTTTGAAAAGCCTATTCCAAGTAGTCCTATTATCGCCATAGACATGAATGCTGTGGTTGCTGCGAGTTTTAGGGTTCTTCTTTGGTCTTCGTTTGGACCTAAACATGCGTTGAATGGGTGCTGAATTGCCATTGTGTTTAATATAAACAAGAGTCCTATGAATCCTGTTGATATGACAGTAGCTAGTATTGCAGGCATTGCATAACTTCCAGCTATTGCTGCAGAGAATCCGAGAACAGATAGTGCTGCTGCTCCTGAAAGTTCAACTGTGCACTGCACAAGTATAGGAATTTTCATTCCAACTATTTTTTTACCGATCAGCGCAACAACTCCACCAAGTATCATTGCAATGGCAAATGCCACCAATGGTCCTAGTATTGTGTATGCGGAACCAAGCATTATACCGCCTGCAAGTCCTGCTAAAACACCAATTATACCAATAGAAAGTGACATGTATCCGATTGATGGTACTCCAGTACCTAAACCGTAGCTTGCAACTCTCCTAATGGCATCTGCTCCCCATACTATGGCACAAACTGCTCCTAATGAAGCAAGTAATGGCCCAAGTATCGGATTAAAGGGTGTGGCGTATATTCCTATAAGTCCTCCAACTACTCCAAGTGCTATTGTCTTGGATGGTGGTATGGCTACTGATGCTTCGCCTCCTCCTGCTGCTGACATTAGAATACACCTCCTTTAAGTAGTAAAACTGCAATTAAACCTGTTACCAAAGATGCAACTAGACATGCTAGGGCTCCTTTTGGTAGTCTCTTGAATTTAGGGTCGTGAAATCCTTCGATTGTACCACCTATGTTATAGGATGCAATAACTGCATTAATGAAGAAAACTCCAACTGCAAATATTGCTGCTACTGTTGCAGCTGAGAGGGAAACTCCTCCACCTAATAATAATGATAGTTTGTATCCAGGTAGTACTGCTAATGCTTCGTATAAAGCCCAGTAAATAAGTCCTCCACCAATTCCACCCAGTGCTCCTCCAATGATTCCACTGACGAAACATACTGTTGGAATTCCGTGTCCTTCTGTTCCTTGGGTTACGTATTTACTCTGTTCGTACTTAGTTATTGGGTCAACTTCAACTTTTGCTGATGCTGGCACAACACCTACACCCCAAACATATACAAGGTTACCTACAAGCATGGTTATTCCAAGCATGAGCATTGAACCCACAGCTCCACCAGCCAGTATAAGCCATAATGGCTGTCCTGTCAGTGCTGCTGCTGTAATGAGTCCGGTCATACCTCCACCTGCTGCAAGCATAGCGGTACCTGTTCCGACTCCTGTAGCTGTTGCTATTGCTGCTGGGGCTCCACCCACTGGTATAAAGTGTACACCTCCACCAATGAGAACTCCTCCAACGGTTATAGCACCGATTAATAATAATGGATCCATCATAAAACCTCCTTAATGATCCTCATTCTTTATATGGTCCATAAGTGTTTCTTGCGAAAATCTCAATTCTGTTGTTGATGATTATAAGTGCTAAAATTATTACAAGACTAGCAATAACTCCTCCAGCTGCTCCGAATACAATGGTAGTCCAGAAGCTAAAGAATACTATAGTTCCGAAACAGAAACCTGTTATGGGTCCTCCAAACTTCGCACAGAAATGTACAACATCAATTGAGTTTCTTGCACCCAGTTCTGCTTTGGTTGTGATGTCACCGTGAATAGCGACTGGGATACCTCCACCAAATGGGTATGTCTGGTACTCTCTTTCAGCACCATAATGAACATCTCCGGTTGATGAACCGATTGCACCAATTGTTATACCCCATAGCACTGCTAATAGTGGTAATGGGAACGGGTGATTAAATCCTGATATAGGTAAGGTCATAAGATATGATAATCCAACTATACAGAATGTAACAATAAATCCATGAGCTGCTATTGGTCCTAAATGACTGGTAATAACATCAATGAACACTGGTTGATTAAACTGAGATTGACCTACAATTCTTCCTAAGTAAGATGTTGTTGCAAATGCGGTATGGAAAAGTGCTGCTATAAATCCACCAGCAGCTATTGACATTATAACTGGTAGATGAACTGAACTTATAAGGACAAATGCCACAGAACCTGCTATACCTGCAAGTGTACCCATCTGTACGGGTTCACCAGATATGGCCTTGTTAAACATCCTGTGAAGGTGTCCCATCTGCGGAGCCAGCTGAACTTGTGAGTTAGGGTTACTCATTGAACCGACATCAGATTCTAAATCTTCTGCGGCCCCAGCAATGGTTGCGGCAGCGCCCATTAATGCAACGACGCCTAATCCTGCTATCATAGGGTCCATATTACTTCCTCCTTCTTTTTAAAAAATATAAAAAAAATAGGTGTTTGCGCACCTATTTATTTAGCTGGAGAGATTAAAGCTCTTTCTCCGGCTGGTTCGAATTCTCTTAATGCACCTTTTGCGAACTCTGCACGTACGTTTGTGAAATCAAACATTAAGTTGTCGTCTGCAAATGCAATTTTAACCAGTGGGTTAAATACAAATGCGTCTCCACGTGCTGCGTGTGCTGACTGGGCAATACCTGCGTATTCACCCTGGTGGCCCACGTTCATTGCGTAGTTCGGATAGTTAGGTCCTCTCATTTCCACAGGTAATCCTTCGTCGTTCCTAATTGAGAACACGTTGGATGCACCACACTGGTCCTGGAGATCGTATCCGTAGAAACCGAGACGTGAGTGCTGTTCTTTGTGCAGGTACATTGATAGGTACCATGCGCTTAGTCCAGTCTGTGCGTTTCCTGTAGCGAATCCTGTTGCACATCCCGCTGCAGCTGCAACTATGGATGCCCTCTGTGATCCACCAAAGATGGTTTCTAAGAGTGCTGGGTATTCTTCGAACTGTTCTAGTGCGTAGAATGTAACTTCAGATCCTACGTCCAGTACTGTGTCCATAGTGTTTGGTGCTTCAGTCATTCCGAATTTGTCTTCGACGTACTCTTTACCGAAGTAAGTGAAGTCGTCTAAGATGTTGTCGGTGTACGCAGCTGTTGCGTACTGAGTGAATCCAACTCCACCTGACATGTATGAGCCTAGCCAGATCTGATCGTATAACATTGCTCCGGAAGCAACTACATCGAGGGTTACTCTGACAGGGTCGTCAGCGTTAACTCTTGAGGACTGACATATGTCAGCTAGGAAACCGAATGGTATTCCACCAGGTTCGTTTTCTCCTCTTGCTCTCCTCTGTGGTAGTGCTGTACCCATGTGCACAACTTCTGCGTGTTTTGCAGCGTAAGCGAAGTCACCAGTAGCGGCTTCTCCTGCTGCCTGTTTGTATGCAGAAATCATGGACATACCGATCTGCATTGCAGACCATCGTGAGGTTGTTCCACCATCACAGGTTCTTGATACTATGGTTGGGATCCTGACAACCTGCCAGATACCGTCTCCAACTTCCGCTTTTAGAACTTCTGCTTGGTCTTCTGGGAACATTTTGTTAATGTTCAGAACGTATGCAGGGTCGATTTCATCAGCTATTTCATCGTTACCAGTGAAGGTTTTCACGTAACTGTCAGCCACCAGATATGGGTTGGTTTCAACCATGTGTTCCTGTACAACTGCTGCACCAGGCATAGCGTGGTTTACAGTTTCCAGGTAGTTGGTGATGGTTTCTGGGCTAACTTCTTTACCTAACCTTTTTTCAATAACCATGTGAGCTGTGTTCATTCCGACAATAACAGTTCTTCTTATGTCGTCCCAGAACTGCTGCATTGCAGCGTTGTTCACGAAGTGTAAATCGTCTCCTTCAACATAGGTATCTGTTCCAGAAACCTGGTAAGGCATGAGGACTCTCTGTCCTAATGGTGTACCTACGTCTGGGTTGTACTGAGGGATTCCACGTTTAGCTGCTACTTCTTTACCAGCTGCAACGAATTCTCTTTTCCTTTCAGACTGTTTCCATCCACCATGGTTGTAGAAAGTGGTTTTTCCTTCGGTTGGGTCTTCTTTAAATGCTTTCTTTAAAGCGTCTATAAACATCTTTTCAGCCATATTTTCACCTCCTTCTTATTCAGGACCGTATCCACCCATGGATCTTGTCACGTGTATTCTGTGGAGTACTTCCACTGCGTCTACATCGTCTCTGTAGGCTTCACCATCTTTCCTGTAGATGGTTGTTTTTTCTTTGAGTACGGCTTCGTCTAAAGGTTCTCCTAATACGACTGGTTCGTCTAATTCGTCACCAATCTGGTTTTTGACCGATTCGACGTTTCCTGTAGCTTTGTTCAAGACCTGCCTTCTGAGCATGTCGAACATCAGACCATCTTCGTCGAGTCTTAAGGAGTGTCCGTGTACAGTTTTTCCTCTAATTCCTGTTCTTGCAGGGTCGAAGAATTCTGTTTCCAGGAGTTCTTTTGAGATCTTCTCGAGGTCTCTTTCCCTTGCTTCTATTATTTGCCTTCCTGATAGTGTACCTGCGTCAGCTCCTCTGTATCTGCATAGGTATGCTCTTGACCTTGCAAATGGTTGTGCTGGTGCGAAGTACATTGAGTCAGTAAACTGTATATATCGAACCCTGTCACCGGCTTTTGCACCGTCGACTGCTTCGACTAATTCTCTTACTGCATCTTCTGGTTCATCCATTTCTTCTAGTGGTGGGTGTACGCTAGGGTATTCCTCACCAGGAGCTCTGTGACCTAATATCTTTACAACATCTTCGTCTGAGATTTCCCTCAATTTCTCGAGGTCGTAATCAGGGTTGCATAAATTCCTTCTGTTTTGTGCAACCTTGGTTGTTCCGGGATAGTATTGTGCCATATTCATGCACCTCCTAATGCTAACTTAACTTTTCTAATTATTTCATCCAATTTATCTTGGGGACACGTTTCGCCTCTAATAACGCCGCTAATTATATCCACAATTTCACCTTTTGTATTTGGTTCATTGGGCATAACAGATCTAGTTTTGACACCTATCTTTGCAAAATCTTCAAAGTCAACAGGATATTCACATATTATGACACAAGGCCTGTTAACATGTCTTAAAATCAGTCTGGCTTTGTATATGATGTGATGTCTCACACCACCCAGGTGTACTACTACCAAGCGAAATCTCTTAATTTGCTCTATCTCCTTTGGAGTGAGCCCAAAAAGACTTCCTCCGCCTGCTGATGGAGCATCCTGCGGTACACCAGCACCTGCATTTAAAACAAGCGTACTTGTCTGGATATTAGCTTCGCGCAAAGCAAAGGTTATTTCACAGACTGGCTTGGTTATGTGCCTCCTTCCTGGAGACATTGCAATTGCCAAAACTTCACTTCCACACTCTGCAAATGTTCCTCTCTGGGCTATTCCTCCTCCTTCGCCCATTCCCATGGTCTCTCTGCAGTCAACAACGTGTGTGGTTTTTCCGATCATTACTCTTCTTTCCTTTTTAGTATTGTTACCCTTTCACTGAGTTGTGCGTTTTGATCCGTCAAACCTACCAATTCATCAGGTATGTCATTCAGAGCTTCGCCATACTTTATCTTGTCTGAAACTGTCTTTTGTTTCCTTATAAATGTTCCAACATGAATGTTGAATCCAAAAGATAGATTGACTTCGCATTTCTGTCTTACTGCTTCAATAGTTTCTTCGTCTTCGATTTCCATAAATATTCTGCCAGTTTTTACTTGTAAATCAACTTCTTCTCCTTTGATGTTGATTATTCTGTGATCTGGGTTTTCAGTGTCTGAAGGAAGTCTTTGTCCCTGTAGAACTATTTTCTTTACGCTATCGATTTCATCAAGAGCGTTTAAAAGGCTCTCTGTGGTATCAGCGCTTAATAATCTGTGTGGAAAGATCTCGATGTCCATTTGAATAATTACCCCCAAGGGTGGATTTATCTAGAGTTTGCCTTTTATGTCGACTGCTGCCTCGTTCACATATTTCAGTGGGTTTCGGAATTCGTCAACTTGGCTGAATACATCTTTTATTAAAGCGGAGGTTGCTTCTGGGGAAAACAATTGTGTTCCTGCATCTAAAGCCATAGCCGCGGCAACGCATGGTATAGCGAAACCTTTACTGTGTCTTGTTACGATGTGGTTACCGTTGAATATACCTGGGCCTCCACCACCGTAAATTGAGTGGCTGAAGAAAGAGAATCCTACAGCAGTACCTTCAACTCTACCGAAGTCTACACTAGGTAATCCAGTTTCGAACTCGATAATATCGTTGTAGTATAGAAGTGTAGATGATACACCCTGAGCTGCTCTTGCAGCACCTTGGTTTACCATAGTAGCTGCCATCATACCGGCTGCTGCGTATGCGTTCCATTTTGCCATGTCATCAGTTCCGTAGACACTGAATCCGTTTAGATCTTTTTCTACACCGATTACTCCGTCAGCTTTGGATCTGTCGATTGTGTCGTTTATGACTGAACCTACTGTACCTTCTTTACCGTTAGCTTTAACAAGGTCGAAAACTATGTTGTCAGCGTTCATTCCCTGGTATGCTAGCCCGAGTAAGTGCATTCTTTCAAATTTACCTACAGCATCACCCATTTCAAACATTGCTGCCTGTTCCAGTATACTGGATAAAGCTGCTGTGTTCATGGTATTTTTGAGTGTTGTTGCTACAACGTGGTTTACCATGATGTTCCTTAAAGAATATCCGGGTCCCTCAAGCTTCTGAGGTACATCAAGCATGGTTGCTAGGTTTCCACCCATGTAATCTACTGATTGTGGGTATCTTCCTAAAATAGATACTTTAACTATGTTTGCGTCGTACATGCTAACATCACATACGTCGATTATAGCCTGGATAAATGCCTGAGCAGTTACCAGTGGAGCTGCTGAGTATTCAGCTGCTGCATCGAATCTTGCTTGTGGAATCTGGACAAGTGCCCTCTTACCACCAACTAATAATTCAACGTTTGTATCATCGCCTTCTTCAACCCTTATCATTGAAGCTGCCTTAGCTGCGATAGCGTCTGCATTGCCAACAATGTCAATGTCGAGTTCTCTACCTAAGATTTTCCCTCCACCGAGTTTACCGGTTTTCACAGCGTTTTCTGCACCCTCTAGGTTTACAGCTACAGTCCTTTTTATACCTTGTACGATTGCTTTAATCGCAGGGTTCCTCAGTGGACTGAGGGCTTCTAGCGGGACTTGTTCTTCAACAAGATTTCCTCTGTCGTCGTACAAGTCGATCTTATCATCAAACTTTGCCATTTTTTCCCTCCTACGCATTCTTGTACACCAATTTCATGCACCAATTCAGTTTCGTGAGCAGATGTGAATCTGAACACATTGTAGTGACCAGTTGTGAATCTGTTCACATTGGGGATATTCCCCATGGTACCTTTTGATATACGAAACTGCATTTATGGCCTTATATGTTATTAAAGTTTCTTCTTGATTCAATTAGAAAGATTTATAAGGTACCATACCCAACAATTTTTAATATTGTTTCTATGTTATTTTTTTATACAAATTACTAATTTTATAGGGTTAAAAAGAGGTTAACATGCAGATTATAGCAGATGTAGGCGGAATACCTGGTAAGGACTGCAGAGGATTTTGTAAATACTGTTATTTCAGAAAAGTTAAAGAACAAGATCCTCTAGGATGTAAACAATGCACCCCCGGAAGGGTTGGATGCGAAAATTGTACAACAGGAGTTAGGGAAGTAAAAAACGAATTTATTCATCCTTTCATGGTAGTTGGTTCCGTACAAAATTCCCTTATGATGGGAGAGATAAAAGATAAAAATTTAAAGGTCAATATCAGTGGAGGAGGAGATGTTAGCTGTTATCCTCATCTCATGGAAGTAGCTAGTGCATTAAATCAATTCAATCTTCCTATGCATCTTGGTTACACTAGTGGAAAGGGTATTGAAGAAATAAAAATGGCAGAAAATCTTATTTCCCTTGGAGTAGACGAGGTAACTTTTACTGCTTTTTCTACCAATCAGAAAATAAGGGAAGAATGGACAGGAGATAAAACCAAAGGAGAATCTTTAAAGGCTTTAAAGCTTTTCTGTGAAAACATTGAAGTTCATGCTGCCTCTGTAATAGTTCCAGGAGTAAATGATGGGGAAGAACTATTTGAAACCTGCAGCACACTTGAAGATTGGGGAGCTAAAGCATTTATACTTATGAGATTTGCCAATTTCCGAAATCAAGGGTTAATACTTGGAAATGAACCAATATTAGAAGAAGTAAACCCTCACAGTCTTGAGGAATTTGAAGAACTAGTACGTAGAATAAACAGAGAGTTTAACTTCCGTGTTACAGGAACACCACTTTGCGATCCTGAAAACGACACCCCCTTTGCAATTTCAAAGGAAAAAAATAGTAAATATTTGGATATACTTACCGATGTCACTTCTGAAGCAACTATATTAACAAGTAGTATTGCAGCACCGTTTATTGATAAAATAATTAAAAGAATAGAAGCAGATGACCTTGTGAATGTTGTTTCTGTTGATCAGGACATAGGTTGTCTTATAACTCAAAAGGATCTGGAAGATATAGATCTCAATGATTTAAAGGATACAGTTCTAATTCCCGGACGGGCTTTTGTCCATGATAAGATGGCACAGGAAATTTTGAGTAGAGATGGTGTTGATAGAATTGTTACACGAGGACCAGACAAACTTACTGTTGATGGGGAAATGAGCGGAACCCTCAGTAATGAAGATGTTCTTAAAAAAGAATTAATAGCATTTGAAGATCTTTTAGAAGCTATAAACTTCTTTGGAGTCCGTAAAAAATAATTGAAAATACTTATTTTTTTTAAAATAATTATTTAATAATATTAACATTCTTGAAAATTATTTGATGAAAAATGATTTACTAACTTATATTTAAAATATAATATCTAATTTTCACCCTTTAAATTGATAACAGTAATTTCACATCTGGATCCAAGTCTCATAGGTGGGCCCCAAGTCCCAGTACCTGGTGAAACATATAGATAAGTTCCATTATATGTGTAAATGCCATGCATATATCTGAACATCAACCTTACCAGATAGTTGAAAGGAAACATCTGCCCTGCATGAGTATGACCTGAAAGTTGCAATCCTATACCTGCATTTGCAACCGTTTTTAACTCACGAGGAAGATGGTACAACATTATTGAAGGAGTTTCAGAATCAATTTTAAGTTTTGAAATCACATTTTCCATATGGTCCCGTTCATAAGAATATTCAACACCAATTATTTGGATTCCATTACACTCAAACATTTCATCCCTTAAAATTCTCATGTCAGTATTTCTCAAAACCCTGAAAACCTCGTCCAGTCCTTCGTAAGTTTCATGATTACCAGTTATAAAAAAAACAGGTGCTTTTAATTTATTTATTGCACTAAAAGTGTTTGTGTGCAATCTTGCACTCCCATCAACCATATCTCCTGTTATAAAAACTATTTCTGGTTGTAGTTCATTTGTTTTCTTTACAATCTTTTCCATGTAGCTTGAGTTCCGTATTGAGCCAATATGTATATCAGAAAGTTGTACAACTTTTAAATCGCTTTTTAAATGTTTTAAAGGTATTTCAATATGATTAACTACCAAAAATAAACTATTAACAAGTGAATATGAACTTAATATCAAAGTTAATAAAATAATTGTGACTCCTGCAATTTCCCCAGGGATATTAAAGAATAGTGATATTATCCAATAAATTGCAATGAAAGTCAGGAGATAAAAGGAAATTCCCATCCATGCAGAAGCTGCAGTATAAAAAACCCTTGTAAATGAATTGGAAACCACTCTTTCAATCATTGCGGATAAAGGATAGGAAATAACTGCCAGAATAAATAACGCGTAAAAAATTAATCCCGGCTGAATACTGAATAAAGATGCAACTCCATAAAAAATACAGTAATTAACTGCTAAAAATCCAAAAAAGAATACAGACATGAACCCAGCAAATCTAAGAATTGTCCTCATTGGAATATCTCCTCTTTTAAGATCAAATTATTGATGTTTCAGAAAGAAGTTTTACAAGGGTATAATCGTACATTTTAGACTTTACAATCTCAGATATATCTCCAAGACGGTAATCACTAACAATTACATCTTCGATTTCTTTATGGTAGTCATCGTAATTGAGTTTAACCCTTACTCCCATTAGTTGACTCACAACAGGAAGCGGAGAGTACACTTCTTTAATGGCAGGTATCTGGTTTTCAATTTCCCTTTTAACAAGCACAGAAGGTACAATTGGCGGATCATCCATTATTTCTCTTCTTCGTCCGTCTAGAATTTCTTCGATAACTTCTACAAGTTTTTTAAGGGCCCTTATATTTTCACCCCTCTTGAGCCTGCGTGGAATTCTTCCAAGGCCCCCTACATATGCATCTGCTCCAGGAATATCTTCCAAATCTATTTCAGGCGCTCCAGTCACAACTACAGGTGTTTCAATATCTTCAAATAAATGAGTTTTATGTGTTATACATTCTTTGAAACTTCCAAGTGCAAATACTGCCAAATCATGCTCCTCTATAAGTTTTTTTTCATCCTCGGATATTCTTGATATCCCTTTGCCAGCACCTCTTGAAAGTCCAATCATATTGTCCTTTGCACCATACCTTCTAAGATATTCAGATATATCACATGCAGAATGGGGGAGATGTTGACGTGCTAAAGTTGGAGAAACAATTGCTATTTCTGTACCTGCCATTGGTGCTATTTTTACTGTTCCAAGAAGTTCTTTAGCCTTTTCTTTGATCTTTTCAACATCTTCAATGGGTACAGCTAAAGTTAGGACTAAATCCATCTGACTAATATTTTCCTGTAAAACGAAACCTCCAAGATCTTCAATAAGCTCGATCATTTCATCATGCTTGTGAATTCCACCAGTATAAGTCAAGGTTTCATACATATTTTTTTCTCCAGAAGTTTATATCGCATTTCAGCTCTTTTAACAGGGTTTTTAGGTGCATTTTTGTGGGTAGGCACTTCAACCACATAATCACCCATAGTTACAATTTCATCTGATAATTTATCCCTAACATAATCGGGGTAAACAAGATAATCGTAATTTTGATCCTCTGATACAACAGAAAACCCCAGATCATCAACAATATCCCTAAGAAAATTTGAGTACACTCTAACTTTTATTTTTCGATTTTCTGATTTACTACTTTTAATATTAACTTTAAAAGAAATATTTTCAACTTCAATGATTCCAAACATATCACGAAGCATTTCAACACTCTCTTTAATCTGTAAAAAGGTGTTTAATTTTAGTTTTACAGATTTCATAACCGTATTTGTCTCTGATAAAACTACAGCTATCTCTGCATCTGTAGAATCTGGGTCTGAACTTACGTGAAATTTTTTGACACCTGCAAGTCTCATAACATCCTTACACATGGGTGTTGCTACTATCTTCATCTTAACCTCATTATAGTTCATTAACAGTATATAATTATATTTAATACGATTTAATACCTCCTTGAATCTAATGTTATAAAAATTTGAATACCAAATATAAACCCTGTAGATTCTTAAAATCATGATTCACCATATTCTAAAAAGATTTATATAATAAATTAAACAAATAAAATAACACTATAACCATTTTAGTTGGTTTGAAGGAAGTGGATATATTGTTCAAAATGGATCAAAGCCCAAAAACAGCCCCCATTCAGGAAGGGGAAGAATACGACATAAAAATTGAAGATGTAGGTAAAGAAGGAGATGGCATAACCCGTGTTGAGGGTTTTGTCGTGTTTGTACCAGATACTAAAGTTGGTGACGAAGTTAAGGTCAAAATAACATCGGTAAGAAGACGTTTTGCCTTTGCTGAGAAGGTTGAATAGATTCACGGAGATTTAAATTTTAATTTTTTTTCTCTAATTCTATTTTTGAGGTAATAATGAAAGTATCACTGAGCTTGGATAAATCATATTCTAAAGATGTTGCAATTATGGTAGATGTTCTAAGGGCAAGCACAACAATAACGGTTGCAATGGAAAATTTTGGAACTATTATACCAGTAAAGACTATTGAAGAAGCTGAAAATTTTGCTAAAAAAAATGATGCTGTTTTGGCTGGTGAAAGAAGAGGAGCAGCAATTAAAGGGTTTGATACAGGAAACTCCCCCATAGAAATTTCTAAATTTGCTGGAGATGTTCTAGTTATTACTACCAGCAATGGAACTCGAATAATGGATGGAATGCAATCAAAGGCATTGATTGGTTCATTTGTAAATGCAAAATCGGTAGCACAAACTGCTTTGAATCTTGCAGAAAACCATATAGAAGTTGTAATGGCCGGTGTGGAAGGTAATTTTGCAATAGAAGATTTTCTGGGAGCAGGAGAAATAATATCCTATTTAACTGACCAAAAACTTGATGAAAAGGCACTTGCAGCTTATATGGCATCCCGAGATGCATATATGGTTCAAAATGCCATTAAAACCTCAAGGTCAGCCCGTAGACTTGGTGAATTAGGGCTTACCAATGATGTTGAATTTTGTCTCAAACGAAATATATATGACACAGTTCCAGTATATGAAAACGGAAGAATAAACCTAATTAAATAATATTTCTGAACATTATTTAATTTGACGAATGTTATTTCTAAATATAAATTTTTAACATAATTTTATTGAACAATAAATATTCAAAACTAAATTTAAGCTAAATGTGATGATCATAATGGCACCAGAAAATATAAAAATAATTGGTACTGCTCATGTATCAAAAGAAAGTATAGACGAAGTTAAGGAAGCCATAATAATTAATCAACCCGATGTTGTAGCTGTTGAACTGGATATGAACCGCTACCAGAATATGATGGCAGAAAAAAATGGACAAGAAAAACCAGATGTAAATATTAGAGATATTATTAAAGGAGATAAATTAAGTATTTTTCTAGTAAGTATGTTCCTATCTTATATGCAGAGAAAGATTGGGGACGATTTAGGTGTTAAACCAGGTTCTGAAATGATCGCCGCCATTGAAACAGCAGAAGAAATTGGAGCTAAAGTAGCCCTAATTGATCGAGATATCAGTGTGACGTTGAAAAGAGCACTTAACAAAATGAGCTTTATTGAGAAGGCGAAATTTGTATTTGGAATAATAACATCATTTTTCAGTAAAGATGAAATAGAAGATGTTGAAAGTATTAAAGACGGTGACACTCTAACCGAAGTAATGGAATATTTTAAGGAAATGTCTCCTAAAGCCTATAGTGTGCTTGTATCAGAAAGAGATGCTTATATGGCAAACATGCTTCAAAATGTAGAGGGTGAAAATGTTGTTGTGGTTGTTGGAGCAGGACATAAAAAGGGGATCACAGAGTACATGGAACATCCAGGAAAAATTCCTCCAATTGAAGAACTTATAACCATCAATAAATCCAGAGTACCTGTTGGAAAACTCATATTATTCTCAATACCAGTTATTTTTGTTTTAATATTTGCATTAGCTCTGATTAAAGGCATAAATATTCAAACCAGCCTATTAAACTTTATACTGATAACAGGCAGTTTTTCATTCTTAGGTTGTATATTATCTGGTTCAAAGGTGTATTCTGCCATAACAGCATTTATAGTTGCCCCATTAACAACCATTCACCCTCTTCTTGCAGCAGGTTGGTTTTCAGGAATAGTAGAAGCGAAGGTGAGAAATATATCCATGGATGATGCAGTAAACATAACCAAAACAGAGAGTATTCGGGAATTATGGGGTAACAATCTATTCAGGGTACTTTTAGTTGTAGTTGGCACCAATATTGGGGCTTCAATTGGATTATTCCTAACAATACCCAACGTGATATTTCCACTATTCTACAAAATATTTGGATTTTAAATTTAATTTCAAATCAACTTCAATATATTAATATAAATTCTCAAAATAATGAAGATAGAATAGTAAGAATATTATATACACGAACAGGAAATGAATTAATTAAGTTTTAAAAATATAATATGATGGTGAGCAATGTACTTAGTTTATAGATGTGATTGTGGACGAGCAGTATATTCCAAGGAGAAAGTTGCTACTAAAAAATGTGTTTGTGGTAAAAACCTTAAGGTTAAAGAAAGAAGGATCATTGCAAAGGTGGAAGACATTGGTCAAGCCTCAGATATGGTCAGAAAATTGCAGGAAGAGAAATATGGTGAAGCTTTCTTCACAACTGCAGATAAAATTCCCAATAAGCGTTAAAAGTTTATTTAAAATTCAAGAACTGGATCATCATGACAGATAATATCTACGATATTACAAAAGATGGCGAAAGGGACAATATAGAATTTAAAGAAAATCTCACCATTGATTACCATCTAAAAAAGGATAGGAAACAACATCTCGCATCCCAAATGAAGTATAGGATGGAAGTAGGATGTGGTGAAGCCATTTATTTTATTGGAGTTCATGATGAAGGCCATTTAATCGGACTTCCAGAACCAGAATATGAAGAATCTATTTTTGTATTGGAAAGTATAGCACACGAAGTTGGTGCTGAAATTTTAGAACTCGAAAAACATCCAGCTAACAATGGAAGTGTTGCCAAGGTCAGGATAGCAAAATCTCAAAAAAATAAAAAAGATCATATTCTTGTTGGTGTTGCAGGCCATGTAGACCATGGTAAAAGTACTCTAGTAGGTACATTGACTACAGGATCCCTTGACAATGGATCAGGAAGAACAAGAATATTTCTAGATGTTCAGAAACATGAGATAGAACGAGGATTGTCTGCAGATCTTTCATTTGCTGTTTATGGATTCAGTAAATCTCAGCCAGTAAGGCTTAAAAATCCTTTGAAAAAAAATGAAAAATCCAAATTAGTTGAAGAATGTGACAAGGTTGTATCATTTGTTGATACTGTTGGGCACGAACCATGGTTACGTACAACAATAAGAGGCATAATGGGTCAAAAGCTCAGTTACGGCCTTCTTACAATTGCTGCAGACCAAGGTCCTACTCACATTACTAAAGAACATTTGGGAATAATACTTGCAATGGAACTACCAGTTATAGTTGCTATGACCAAGGTGGATGTTGTAACCTCTGAAAAAGCAGTTGAAATTCAGCAGAAAATATTTGAACTCTTAAAATTGGTTGGAAGAATTCCTTTCATGGTAAAATCCATTCAAGATGCAGATTTTGTATCAAAAAACATGAACCAACATATAGTTCCCGTTGTCAGAGTCTCTCCTGTAACAGGGGAAGGATTGGATCTTTTTGATAGACTCTTTTTAAAACTTAAAATACCTTCAAATAGAAAGGAACTTCAAAAGCCATTTATGATGTATATTGATAAAATTTATTCTGTTAAGGGCGTAGGGACTGTTGTCAGTGGCACAATTAGACAGGGTAAAGTTAAAAAGGGTGATAAACTTCTCATCGGACCAACTGGAACAGGAGAATATATTGAAACCGCATCCAAATCCATGGAAATGCATCACTATAAGAAAGATGTTGCAGAAACCGGAGAAGTTGTTGGAATATCAATTACAGGCCTAGATGTGAGTGATATTAAACGTGGAATGATCCTATGCAGTACAGAATATCCCACAATATCTGTAAGAGAATTTGAAGCAGATGTCGCAATATTAATCCATCCAACAACCATTAAAAGCGGTTATGAATGTATAGCTCATATAGAAACAATTGCCGAAACAATGACATTTGAACCTATTGATAATGAATATATGTCCGCTGGTGATACTGGAAAGATCAAAATGAAATTTAAATACCGCCCCTGCTGTATTAGGGAGGGTCAAAAACTGATATTTCGAGAGGGTAGAAGTAAAGGTGTAGGTACTGTAACTCGTATCATCCAATAACAAAAATATATATTATTTATATGTCTATCCTATGATTGATAGTTTTAAATTTAAAATTATTTTAGGCGATTTTTAATATCTTCAACCATCTCACATGCCTTACATATATTTAGGGAGGACGCTTCACCACATTGTTTGCATTGTCCAACGATTATTTCCTTTTTTTGGAAGTTAAAGGTTTTAGAAAAGGACTTAAGTATGGATATTTTGGTTCCATGTCTTTCACTTTCTAACTGGTTTAGATAATTCTTTACTTTTGCTCTTAAAGAAGTATTAGAATAGGGACACTCTGCAAAGTGAACATCTATTCCATTCATCACCGCCCATATCCCAACATCCTTCTCTGGAATTTTCCATAGAGGTTTTATTCTAGGTACGAGTTTTGGATGTATCCTATCCAGTTTAGGGCCAAATTTGGAGAATCTCCTGAAATCGGCCTTTGAAAAACTCATTAAGAAAGATTGAATCTCATCATCAAGATTGTGTCCTGTTGCAAGCTTATCTGCCCCTAATTCATTTGAAATTTTATTTAAAAGATACCGACGGAACACTCCGCAAGGTATGCATGCACTTTGATACAGATCCGTTATTTCATCCAATGTATATCCAAATTCTTTCTTGAATGATCCTTCTACCAGTTCAACATCGAGTTTTGAAGCGATAATCCTAGCAACATTTATTCCTTCACCCCGATATCCTGAAATTCCTTCATCAATAGAAACTGCTACCAGTTCAAAGTCTAATTCATCGACTAAATCTGCTAGAAGATATAATGTTAAAACACTATCCTTCCCTCCAGAAAGTCCAACTGCAACCTTATCTTTTGGTTTGATTAAATTATAATCTATTATAACTTCCCTTGCTTGATTCACTATATACTGATTGAACTCCAATGGATCAAGTGATTTCATAAAAAATATATTGAAACATGAACATAAATAAGAGTATGATAACTGCTGAACTTACAATTATTCCAATTGGAACCCATGGAACCAGTCTGAGTGAGTATATTGCTGCTGCTGTTACGGCTCTAGATAGTAATGACATAAAATATGAATTAACAGGTATGGGAACTTTAATTGAGTCAGACAATTTGGATAAAATATTCGTTGCCATAAATGCAGCTCATGAAGCGGTATTTAATGCCGGCGCCGAGAGGGTTGCAACAAGCATAAAAATAGATGAACGACGAGATGTAAATAAGACAATTAAAGATAAAATTACATCAGTAACTCAAAAACTCAGTTAAAACAATTGGTAATAAAAAATTTTGAAAAAAAGATTGGAATAATAATTAAAATAAGTTAAGTTGCTTTGATGCTTCATTGAGCACAGAAACTATTTTTTCCAAATCATTTTTTTCTAGTGATGGGTGAACTGGTAGGGAAAGAACTTCTGATGATGCTGCCTCCGCTTCTGGACATGATGCACTGAAACCAAGTTCTTTATATAATTTCTGTTTATAAATTGGCTTAGGATAATGTATTCCTGTTCCAATACCTCTACTATTTAAGAATTCCATTAATTCATTTCTTCTGGATTTTCCAACTCTAATAGTGTACTGATGGTAGACATGTTTCACATCAGCAGATACAAATGGGGCAGTAATACCATTTATTTTATCAATTCGTTCTGTTAGGTATTTTGCATTCGCTATTCTCTTCTCATTAAACTTATCGAGCTTTTTAAGTTGGACAATTCCTATTGCAGCAGCAATATCGGTCATTCTGAAGTTATATCCTAACACAACATGAGTGTAGCGTTCACTTTCACCATGTGACCTTAATACGCGTGCTTTTTCAGCCATCTCTTCATTTTCTGTAGTTATGATTCCGCCTTCACTGGTTGTCATATTTTTAGTGGGATAAAAACTGAAACATCCCATATCTCCAAGAGAACCTGCTTTTTTCCCTTTGTAAACAGCACCATGGGCTTGTGCTGCGTCTTCAATAACAATTAGATCATGTTCTTCTGCAATTTGTTTAATAGTATCCATTTCTGCAGGTTGTCCATAGAGATGAACAGGCATCACAGCTTTAGTTTTATCTGTTATTGCATTTTCTATGTTTTCTGGGTTTAAATTATAAGTTCTATTGTCAATATCAATAAAAACAGGTTTTGCACCCACATGTAACACAGAATTTCCTGTTGCAGCAAAGGTGAATGGGGTTGTTATTACTTCATCATTCGGACCAATACCTGCAGCAAGAAGTGCAAGATGTAATGCAGTTGTTCCAGAACTAACTGCAACAGCATACTTTACTCCCAGATATTCTGCAAATTTTTCTTCAAATTCTGCTACTTTAGGACCCTGTGCAATGAATCCCGATCTTAATACTTTTACTACTTCATCTATTTCATCATCGGTTATAATTGGTTTAGCAATTGGTATCATTCTAGTATCACCTAAATTAAAACATCCAGAAATCCAAGCAAAGTCCTTCAATTTCATTTAATATAGATCAATATCCATATTCCTTGATATTGAATTTTTATTTTTGTTGGATCATTAAAAGAAATTAATGTATTAAATCAATTATTGATTTATTTATATTAGTTCATATAAATACTGTTATCTCAGTATTTTCAGATTATTAATAAATTTGTTTACTGAAATATTCTATACAAATTCTCTTTTTTATTCCAGAAAAGTATTATTATCATTATACCAACCATTAGAATTAGTAAAGGTATTGAAGATAATGGATCAGTTGATTGTGCTGTAATTAATGAAGGTAATCCATCAAGACCAGAATTTGAAGAGTTTAAAATTAATGCAACATATATATTATTTGCAATATGCACACCCATAGCAGTTTCCAGACCATTTTCACCTAGAACAATTATTCCTAGCATCAATCCTATTATCAGTGCGGATATTACAATTGAAATGCTCATTGTAAAGTCTGTTCCATTGTTAAAGTGGATTAAGCCGAATATTAAAGTGGTTATTATTAGAGGTATCACTGGTTTCTTTGTAATCAACCCAATAGCCTGCATTAGGTATCCTCTAAAAAATATCTCCTCAAACGATGCTTGGAGTGGAAATATCAAAATACTTAGAAATAAAAGAATAATAAAAGGCCAAAAATCAAATTTGAAAGATAAACTGCCACCCTGATAGATAAAAGATAGTATAGTGAAAAAACCCATTATCCCCACCCATAAACCTGCACCTTTAATAATTCTCCTCCATTTTATATTCTTTCCCGTATTAATAAGACTTATAAAATGTTTTTTATGTACGAAACGTACACAGAGATAGAAAAGTAAGGAGAATATTCCGTAACTAATACCAATTAAAATAAGCATCATGAATGGATCATTTAAGATATTCATTTGAGTATCATATCTAGCTGAGCCTATACTTAAAAAATATAATACCACAATCAAAATCAATAAGCTGATAGAAGCAAAAATTCCCCCAATAAAGGTTATACCTATGGTTAAAATGTAACTGCCCATTGTATTTTTACCTTGGACTGCGTTATCAAGAAAACTTATTTTAGACATTTATTTACTCTCCTTCAATAAAGTTATTAATAACTATTAATTGGTATTAATAAATTTTTATATAAACCAGTATTTCATACCAAACATTTTATTATTCGATGATTAATTAATTGATTATCATTAACAATATCTTTTAAAGGCGGGAAAAATGGACAACAAAACAATTCATGAAGGCAAAGTTACAATCAAAGTTCCAGAATTTGAAAAAATTACAGCAAAAGCACCAGTATTCTATAATCCTGCCATGGAGCTTAATAGGGACCTTTCAGTAGTCGCCATATCTGTTTTCAAAGAATCCGTTGATCATGATATTTCAGTTTGCGATGTTTTCGGAGGAACAGGTATAAGGGGTATAAGGTATGCTAAAGAAATTGATGGCGTAGAAAAAGCCGTTATAAATGATTTGAACCCCCTTGCAGTTGAATTGGCAAAAGAAAATACCAAACTTAATGAACTACATCAAGTGTCGGTTTGCATGGAAGATGCCAATATGATCCTCAGGAAATGTAAGGGGAAATTTGTTGTAATAGACATAGACCCCTTTGGAACACCATCTTACTATGTTGAATCTGCTGCTGCAAGTCTAAGATCAGGAGGAATGATCTGCATAACTGCAACAGATACTTCAGCCCTTTGCGGAACTTACACAGAACCCTGCATCCGTAAATACGGGGCGGTACCATTAAAAACAGAATATTGTCATGAAAATGGCTTAAGAATACTTGCAGGTTTTATTGCCAGAACCTTTGCCAAATATAAGAAATATATTGAAGTTAAATTCTCTCACAGCACAGAACACTACATGAGGATATACGCTGTAATTGGAAAAGGTGCTGCAAATACAGATGAATCACTTAAATCGTTAGGATACATTGCTCACTGTAAAAACTGTTTAAACAGGATTGTGTTCAAGGGATTGTCTCCAGTTATTCCTGGAAAGTGTCCTATATGTGGTGGTATTTTTAATGTTGGCGGACCTTTGTGGTGTGGGGAAATGTATAATCAAGATTTTGTGTCATCAATGAGGGATACTGTTAATGAATTAGTATTAAACAAAGAAAACAACGTTATTAAACTTTTGGATACATGTTTTGAAGAATCAAACGCCCCTGTAACTCACTTTGAAATTCATAAGGTTTGTAAAAATTTAAAAACAAGTGCACCTCCCCTTATAGATATTATGAATCTGCTTAAAAAGGAAGGATTTTTTGTTTCAAGAACCCATTTCAGCCCTACATCCTTAAAAACAGATGCAAATATTACTGAGCTTAAGAATATTATAGTTAATTTAAAACAAGCACAGCCAACCGATCAAATTTAAATATAATCAATATTTTTTTAAGATATTAAATTTTTCCTGATTTTTTGAGTTTTAAGTATTCAGTTATTTTAAGTTAGAATTTCCTTAGATAAAAAATTAAATAAATGGCGCATTGCATTTATATGTGTCAACCATTAATTCACGTTATTTTTTAATTCAAATGATTTATATGGAATAATTAACATAATAAATTAATGGCATTTGCCAAATTAATGGAGGTTAAAAAATGAATATCGGAGAAATAATATCAGACTCAATTAAGTATCCGACATCTGATTGGACAAAGGTACTTATTTTGGGAGTTATATTTTTAATATCTGTTTTAATTCTACCAATTTTCTTAGCATACGGGTATATGTTTAGAATAATAAAAGCTACAATAGCTGGAATTGACGAATTACCCGAATTCGATGCAATTGGTGATATGTTTATTGATGGACTTAAGATATTTGTTGTTGGTATTGTTTATGCTATTCCTGTGATAATAATAGGATTAATAGTAAGTTTAATTTTTGGACCGGCATCTGCTACAACATCAACCAGTATTTCTGCTGGAATGTTTTGGGCATTAATTATTGGGAACATAATATATGTTATCATTGGACTAATTGTTGGACTAATAGCTATCATTGGTATAGCAAATATGGCATATTATGACGGAGATTTAGGAGCAGCTTTCCGTTTCAGTGAAATATTAGATTACATTTCCCGGATTGGTTGGGGTAAATATTTAGCTATTTACATAATAGTGGCTTTATTAAGCTTTGTAATCTACTTCATTGCTATAATTGTGGGAATATTATTAATTGTTGTTGGTCTTGTAATAACATTGCCATTGGCTTTTGCTTTCATTTCAATGTTCGGATCCCGGGCTGTAGCATTGTTATTCACAGAAGCTGTAATTGAAGTACCAGAAACTCCAACAGAACCAGAACCGCTAGAATAAAAAAATCAATCTTCTTTTTTATTTTTTTTTGGAATTCTCTTATTTTAAGAATGAAAATAATTTATTTGTTAATTAAACTTGCATATCTACATTTTAACCAAATTAGGAATTCTTATAAATTTTATGATTTAAAATCATTGATCAAAAAAAATATATTAGAAACATCTGCCAAGATACCGTAATAATGAGTTCTTAAAAATTATTTGGGGTGAATAATTATGGATATAGGGGATGTTATATCGGATTCATTGAGGTATCCCTCTTCGGACTGGATTAAAGTTGTTATTTTAGGCGTATTATTTATAATAAGTTTTTTTATTATTCCACTATTTCTTGCTATGGGTTACATATTTAGAGTAATAAAAGCTTCTTTAGCCGGAGTTGAAGAGTTACCCTCCTTTGATGAGTGGGGAGAAATGTTTATTGATGGAATTAAGCTGTTTTTAGTTTATCTGATCTATTCTTTGCCTGCAATAATTATTGGAGTATTCTCAATTATTTCTTTGTGGTCTTCAATATGGTCTCTAACCTATGTTACACAAATGAGTGGAAATACAATCACGCCGGAAATGGTTGTTAGTCTTTTTGGGGGAACAGCACTTGTTGGTCTTGTTGTTGCTGGAATTTATGCTCTGATAATTTATCCTATTATGGCGGTGGCAATTGGGAACCTTGCTTATTATAATGGTGAATTGAGTGCTGCCTTTAGATTTGGTGAAATATTTTCAACAATATCTTTAATTGGATGGGTTGATCTGATAATTTGGTATATTGTTATTATTCTCATTGGTATTGCTATTGGATTTATTACAAGTATTTTAGGCATAATCCCAATACTCGGATGGATAATTATTATATTCATTGTTTATCCATATTCTTATCTGTTTTATGCACGGGCAATTGCATGGTTGTACTCATCTGCATTTGGAGAAGAATACACAGCATAAATCAAATTTTTTTATCCTTTTTTATTTTTTAAAATATCATTTAGATTATTTTTTGCATTGAATTTTTTTACATTTGAGATCATCTATAATTTCCATTTAACTTGTTTGGTAAGCAATAATTGAATAAAAGTAATAATATCGCGAGCAGTGGTTTAAAACTCCTTATTAAATTGAGACCATTAAACATGTCAGATGATTTTGAAAAATATGCTATAACTCATCTTGAAAAACTGTGATCTTGGATTAAAAGATTAAAAAATATGTAGATTAATTTTAATTTTTATGACTTTACTCACAACATAATAATAAATCTTAAATAGTCGATCTTATCCATGTTCTTTGTAGGAAATGAACAGATGATTAAGTGATCTAAAATATTTTTATTCAACAGAATACTCAATTCACAACTCTTAACTAGCTCTTTCAATCAATAGAGCTATTCATGGTATGAAAATCTCATCGAACTTATTAACTTTCTCTAATAAAGGGATCTATTTAAACCTTCGTTGTGTGAATTGCTTCTTTATCACTTATAATACCTTTTAAAAAGCGTACCATATCTTAAACTTAAAATTTCCTTGTTTAACGGTTTTAATAGAATCAATTATTCTATTTGCGTTAAACTTATATTTAAATTGTTATAGTAAATTGTGAATAATGTATAATTATTTATAGAATAATAGAATAATATACAAACATTGTTCAGTTAATGGTGAAATGTATGAAAAACAATGGCGAAAAAGTACAATCAGTTAAAATTGATGAAACAGATAAAAAGATACTAAACCTCTTTAACGAAGATGGAAGAATGTCTTACAGAAAAATATCTCGCAAACTAGACATTTCAATAGGTACAGTTCACAACAGAATTGAAAAACTGATGAATTCAGGAGTTATTAAAAAGTTTGCACCCGTAATTGACCACAGTAAACTCGGATATAACTTCACTACCATCATAGGCGTCCGTGTTAAAGGTGGAGTTCTAAGAAATTGGGAAGATAAAACATCTTATCACAAAAACGTATTATGTATGTACGATGTTACAGGAGAATTCGATGCAATTATTGTTGCAAGATTTAAGGATACTTCTGAGCTAGATGAATTTGTAAAAAATCTTTTAAAAGAACCCGATGTTCAAAGAACATACACACAAACCGTGCTAAATATTCTTAAAGAAGATCTAGGCTCCAGTAAGATGCTCTAAATTTGAATATATGAACATGAGATTCAATTTTAAAAAGTTCAGATAACTCAAATAATTTATTTTCTTTTTTTTAATAATTTCTTCTAGTTTCCCATTTTAGCAATCCTTGTAAAAAAATATTAACTAGAAATTTAAAACTATTTAATAATATATAATTTGAATCTAAATTTTTTTTCCAAAAAAAACTCCCATAGAATTTATGAATTAGGAGAGAGCTGAATGATGGCACTAGTTCATTCCCAAGATTATGAAAAACATGAAACAGGAATCCATCCTGAGAACAAGGAAAGACTACGAGTTATAATAAATACCCTAGAAAAAGAAGGTATATTAAATCATATCCCCACTAACAAACACATTCTTAAATCTAGAAACAAAATTGATGTTTTTAGACCTGAAACTGCTTCACTTAAAGATATTTTGAAAGTACATTCAGAATCCTATGTTAAATATCTAAAATCTTTCTGTGATTCCGGTGGTGGTTACCTGGATCCAGATACTGTTGTATCAAAAGATAGCTATAAAATAGCTAAACTCGCAGCAGGTGGCGCCATTACCGCTTCAAAATTGGTTTTAAATGGTTATAATAGTGCATATTCACTTGCAAGACCTCCGGGACATCATGCAACCAGAGAAAATGCAATGGGGTTCTGTTTATTTAATAATATTGCAATTGCAATTGAACATCTTAAAAAGTATAATAAAATAAAAAAATTTATAATTTTTGATTTCGATGTCCACTATGGTAACGGGACAGCTGAAATGTATTTAAATGACCCTAATGTCTTATATATATCAATACATCAAGATCCAAGTACTTTATTTCCAGGATCAGGTTTTATCGAAGAAATTGGAGTGGATGAGGGGGAGGGATGTAACATGAACATTCCCATGCCTCCGGGATCTTCAAATCAAGATTATATGTACATATTAGAACGAATTTTGGAACCTGTTTTCAATGATTTTGATGCAGAATTTCAATTCCTTGAAGTTGGTTTTGATGCCCATAAAGATGATCCATTATCAAGGATAAATCTTGATGATGAATTTTATCCTTGGATAACATCAAAGATTATGAATATTACAAATCAACTTGTATTGATTTTAGAGGGCGGTTACAATCTTTCTGTACTTTCAAGATGTAATATGAAAATGATAAATGTATTGAGAAATGAATTAACTTATGAAGAAGAAATTCACAAAATAGGAAACGAAATAAAAGTTTCAAATGAAACTAAAAAAATATTTCACAATATTCAAGATATTTTTTCATCATTTTATGATTTTTGAGGTGATTTTATTGGAGAAATTCAGACTTGAACAAGCTCAAAACCTTCTTAAGGATGCAGCTAAATCAAAAACAAATGAAGAAAGGTTAAAAAATCCTAAAGAAGGTTTTATTAACGTAGATCAATTTGAAAATATTATTAACAAACTATTCGAAGCAGAGGAGTTCATATACACAAGCAGACCACATCATAAACTTGATCAAACAAATGCCGAGATATTTGTGGATAAGATCATCGAAGCACGGAATGGAATGGATAAAATACTGTCCGATTTTGGCGTTATAGAAAAACAGGCTGTTGAAATAGATTTAAATAAATATTATAACGATTTATTGATTTTAACAACAAAAACTAGTTTAAAAAAAACTATTGCTAAATTTGGTGTTGATCCGCAGAGGATCATTGTTGCAGGTGTGCCGCTTGATCCCGAAGATATGAAAATTTTAAATCCCAAAATACCTGAAACAGCATTAGATCCTATAAATAAAAAAATAATACACGTAAAAAATGATATCAATCGAAAAATGGAACAATTCGGTTTGAAAGATATCATAGTCATCGTAGAAAATGATAAACCTGGTCAAATTTTAGGAAAACGTGCCAAGGAACTTTATAATACACGTTTGGTAATCAAAGATAATTTAAAGGATATTAGTATCGAAGAATTCATTACAATAGTTTCATAAATATTTTCAATGATATTCAATTAAAACTGCAAATTAAAAAAGGTTAATATAGTTGAGATAAATCCTATTTATTAATGGTTTGATCATTTGATAAAATAAAAATTATTAAATTATTCATTAATTCGGATATTACGAAAGATAGGGGTGAATAAAGTGGATAAATGTTTTCCAGATACCCAAGATAATATACCAACCATTCCAGTACACCTTACTAGGGTTGGAGTTAAAGGAGTAAAAAAACTATTAAAAATTGAAAGAGACGAAAAGCGACCAATTGTCCTCTTACCCACCTTCAATGCTTTTGTTGATCTCCCAAGTACTCAAAGGGGAATCCACATGTCAAGAAATCCCGAAGCCATAAGCGAGGTTCTTGAACAGGCTCTTGAAGGATCAACAGTGGAAATAGAATCTTTGTGTGCCAGAATAGCTAGCTGTCTCTTGAAGAAGCATAAATATGCCAAAAGAGTTGAAGTTAGTATGAAAAGTGATTATATGATCATGAAAAAATCACCTGTAACACAAATCAAAACTCAAGAGATGACCAATATCATGGCAGATGCCATCGGAATCCGGAATGATGATGGAATTGTTATAAGGAAAATGATTGGTGCTGAGGTTGTTGGAATGACAGTGTGCCCATGTGCTCAAGAATCAACCAAAGAATCTGCAAAAGTGGACCTTTTAAAATTTTTAGATGAAGAAACAACGCAGAAGGTCTTGAACACAGTTTCATTTGCATCACATAACCAAAGAGGACGCGGTATGATAATGATGGAAGTTCCGGAAAACCAGGTAATTCGAGCTGAGGACTTGATAAGAATAATAGAAGACTCAATGAGCTCACCTGTTTGCGAACTCCTTAAAAGAAGCGATGAAAATGCCGTTGTTGTACATGCACACAAAAATCCGATGTTTGTTGAGGACTGTGTAAGAAATATGATCCAAAAAATTGTTAAAGAATATTCAGATCTGCCCGATGATGCATTAGTAACTGTTAGACAAATAAATGAAGAAAGTATACACCGACATAATGCCTTTGCCGAAAAAGTTGCTACAATGGGTGAATTAAAAAGAGAAATAAATGGCAATGGAGGAAAATAACATTGATGCCCACACATGAAATTGCAGGAAAAATTATGAACGAACTTGAGGCATTCCATGGATCAAAACCTGCCATTGACACCCCACAGATTCTTATAGTTAGAGGTATGTCCAAGAAAAAATTAGATCCCTTGGAACTTTCAACCATAGTTTCAGATGTTTTGAAAGGTGTTGGAGCAACGAGAATGGATATGTTCTCTGAATCAGCAACTGACATAATAGGAATAATGGACGAAAATATAAGGGCAACAGTAGAAATTCCTGGAGAAACGGATGTATATGGGATATACCGCCTCAAAGAATCCTTTGAAGCCATGAACTGTCACACAGAATATGCTCTTGGTACTATTGGACAAATAGCTGTATTTTTAGTTATTTGGAAGGATAAAAGTGGTATTGGTCCTCTTTTTGTTGAATTAGTGGTATCAAATTCAGAAGCATAATGCTATGAATCTTACCCATTTATTTTATTAGATAAAAATAAGTGAAAATATGGATTATATATCAAAAAATGATTTGGTTTCTATTTTAGATGCAAATACTCCTGAAATATTATCACTAATGTCTGAAACTAATTCTCTAAGGGCTAATAATATTATAACATATTCTAAGAATGTTTTTTTACCCATTACAGACATATGTAGAAATGAATGTGGATACTGCACTTTTAGAAAGGACCCATATTCTGATGAAGCAAAAATACTCATGAAACCAGACGAAGTCATGAATGTTATCAAAAAGGGAGATTCATTCAACTGTAAAGAAGCTCTGTTCACGTTTGGAGAACATCCTGATGAAACAGACATTGTTATGTCCGCATTAAATGGTTTGGGCTTTGAAAATATTTTGGAATATCTATATTTTCTTTGCAACGAAACCCTTGATAATACCCGACTTTTACCACACAGCAATCCAGGAATACTTAAAAAAAATGAACTTAAACTTTTAAGAGAAGTTAATGCATCCATGGGTTTGATGCTTGAAACAAGTAGCAGTAGAATAATGCAAACTATTGCACATGAAAAAAGTCCTGGCAAAAAGCCAGAATTGAGGATGGATACGATTAAAAATGCGGGAAAATTGAAAATTCCATTTACAACTGGCCTTTTGATTGGTATTGGAGAATCAAATTTGGAGAGAATTGAATCTTTACTTGAGTTAAGGAAAATTCAGGATAAATATGGCCATATTCAGGAGATAATAATTCAAAACTTCAAATCAAAACCAGGAATACCCATGGAAGGTTATAGAGAACCGTCCATAGTTGAAATGATAAAAATGGTTTCTATTACAAAGTTAATGTTTCCTGATGTAAGTGTACAAGTTCCACCAAATTTAAACATCAATCATTCACAAATATTTTTAATGGCTGGTTCAGATGACTGGGGAGGTATTTCACCTTTAACACCAGATTATGTAAACCCTGAGGCACCATGGCCCGAAATTGAAGAGCTTAAAATAATAACCAAAGAACTTGGCTTCAAACTTCAAGAAAGACTTCCTATATACCCTAAATTTATAACAGAGGAATTTTTAGACCAAAGAATACTTGAAAAAATAAAATAAACATATTTTTGATTCATCAAATTATTTTTCTAAATTTGATCTTAAAGTTTGTTCAGATTATCAATTTCACCTAGAAGCAAATGTTTTTAAAGTTTTGACAGAGTTAAAAGTATTTTGAAAAGATATAAATTATTTAGAAATGTTCAATTATTTATTCTATTTTTGCATCTACAACAACATGATAAACACCTGGCGAATAGGGTTTAATGATCCTCTTGTTGATAATTTCAATAACTTCTCTATCTGCATTTATTGCTGCTTCTTGAATACGTTCTACTGGCCTTATGAATTTCAATTTGTCAGGAACCGATTCATGATAATGGATTATTCCACCCTTTTTTAGCACATCCATTGCAACATCAAGATACTCATTTGTATTACCAATGTAACCCATTAAAACACGATCAGCAACCCCCCGAGGGGCAGTTATTCTACAATCTCCAAATATTGGTTCTACAATTTTATCAACTCGATTTATTTTCACATTTTCACATAGATAACCGTATGAAACTGGATTTATTTCAATGGAGTATATTTTTGCAGGTTTTGAATGAACAGCAATTGGTATTGAGAAGTAACCAATTCCTGCAAACATATCAACAACAGTTTCTCCGTTTTGGACAATAGTGGACATTCTCTTCCTTTCTGTTGTGTTACCCTTTGACCACATGATTTTTGAAACATCTAGTTTAAACTGACACTTATTTTCCCGATGTGTAGTTACAGTTCCCTCACCAAGAACTAATTCAACTTCAGGTTCTCTTTTTAAACCATTTATACGTCCTAATTTAACTATTCTCTTAACACCCGGAGTTTTAAGAAGACTTTCAGGATTTTCTATATCTTCTTTTATTACAAGGATGTCTCCAATAACCTTACCTTTCATAACACTACCTACTTCTACATGTTTAAATAGCCTTTCGGTAATTATAATCTTGAAAAACCAGAAATTATTATAAAATTTTAAATTATTGATCAAGACAAAAAAGATAATTACTCCAACCTACCAACCATATTCAACTAATACAAATAAAAAATTAATCACTTGATCTAAGGAGAGATTCTATTGGAAAAGTAAACCGACAGGAAATTCTTGATATCTTAAAGGGTTATGATAAAGAAAACATAACAATCGCAACATTAGGCAGTCACACTTCCCTTCACATATTAAAAGGGGCCAAAGAAGAAGGTTTCAAGACCGCAGTGGTCTGTGAAAAGGGACGTGAAGTTCCATACAAAAGATTCAAAGTAGCAGACGAATACATCATAGTTGATAAATTCAGTGACATAGTGAACGATGATGTTCAGGAGAAACTAAGAGCAATGAACAGCATTGTGGTTCCTCATGGTTCTTTTGTTGCATACGCAGGTCTAGACAGAATAGAAAATGATTTTAAAGTACCTATGTTTGGGAACAGAGATATATTACGATGGGAATCTGAAAGAGATCTTGAACGTAAACTGATGTTAGAATCTGATATCAGGATCCCTATGAAGTATGATGATCCATCTCAAATAGACAGAACAGTTATGGTTAAGTTTCCAGGGGCACGTGGGGGAAGAGGATATTTCGTTGCTTCTTCAACAGAATAATACAATCAGAAAATCGATTCAATGCTTAAAAGAAATTGGATTGAAGAAGAAGACATTAAAAATGCTCACATAGAGGAATATGTATCTGGATGCAGCTACTGTATACATTACTTTTACTCTGCACTAAATAATGAAGTTGAAGTTATGGGTATGGACAGTCGTTACGAATCAAATATTGATGGTTTGTGCAGAATTCCAGCTAAAGATCAATTGGATGTTTCAATGGACCCATCCTATGTTATAACCGGTAATCATCCTGTTGTTATGAGAGAATCTTTGCTCGCTCAAGTATTTGATATTGGAGATAATTTGGTAGAGGGTGCTAAAAAGCTAGTTGCTCCCGGGATGAGCGGACCATTCTGTTTACAGACCCTATGCACAGACGATTTGGAGATAATTGTATTTGAGATGAGTGCCAGAATAGATGGTGGAACCAACACTTTCATGGATAGTTCACCATATAGTTACCTGCTATTTGGCGAGTTCATGAGTATGGGGCGTAGAATTGCCCGTGAAATCAGGAATGGGGCAGAAGAAGACAGGTTAGAAATCTTAATAACCTGATCTCAATATTTTTTTTATTTTCTTTCAATTATCCATAATTAATTCTAAACTTGCTACAACCTTATTATAAAATGTATAATATTATCCTGCAATTACAAGGCTTATTGATATATAAATATAGTAATAAATTTTCTATAAATTTCGAACTTATTGAAAACATTTATAAGTAGCTTCAACTAAAACAAGCTTGATAAAGGCCTTAATATTTAAAAGTTATTTTATTAGAATTATTTTAATTTATATATTGTGAATGGACTTGAAGGGGGAAAAAACTGAAGTTCGAAGCAATATTTATATAGAATGAATTTTACATATAAGGCTAGAAATTAATATTTGAAAAATTTTAAAAACTATTTTTAATTTATCGTGTTTTTTTAGAGGTGTATTTCATGAACGATAAAGATCGATTAAAAGGCACTACAACTGTTGGTGTAACATGCAAAGACGGAATTGTGTTTGCTACCGAAAGAAGAGCTTCAATGGGTAATTTAATTGCTCATAAAGTTGCAGACAAGATATTTAAAATTGATGATCATATTGGAGCTACAATAGCAGGATCAGTATCAGATGCTCAAAAGCTTATGGGATATATTAGTGCAGAAGTGGCCCTTTACAGGCTAAGAAATGGTGCCCCCATGAGTGTTGAGGCAGCTGCAAACATGACCTCGAACATACTGCATGCATCAAGATTTTATCCTTACTATGTCCAAACCCTTCTAGGAGGAGTGGATGAAAAAGGACCTGCACTGTTCTCCCTAGATCCTAGTGGCGGAGTTATTAAAGATCTGATGATTTCAACTGGATCTGGTTCACCAATTGCCTATGGTGTGCTTGAAGACCGTTACAACAAAGATATGGATATTGAAGACGGAATAGAAGTTGTAATAAGAGCAATTAAAGCTGCTATGGAAAGAGATACTTATTCAGGTAATGGTATAAAAATAGCAACCGTTACTAAAGAAGAAGGATTTAAAATACTGCCTGATGAAGAGGTAGAAAAGAAGATCAAAGAATTGAGCTAGTTTTTTTAATCCTAAAATAAAGTGAAGTTTTATATAACAATTAAAGAACCATATACAAATCTTATATGGTTCAAATATTATTTTCTATTTTTTTAGACGTGATTTTATGGGTTCAGAGATTCAAGAAATTAAAAATACAATAGTACAAAGATTACCTAATAGAGTACAAGTGGCAAAGGTCGAATTTGAAGGTCCGGAAGTGGTTATATACACAAAAAATCCGGAGATAATAACAGAAAATGGGGACCTAATAAGAGATTTAGCAAAGGATATAAGGAAGAGAATAATTATCAGATCAGATAAATCCGTGCTAACAGAACCTGAAAAAACAATAGACAGGATCCACGAGATTGTACCCGAAGAAGCAAAAATAACTAACATATCCTTTGATGAGGTTACCTGTGAAGTAATTATAGAAGCAAGGAAACCCGGGCTTGTTATAGGAAAATATGGTTCAACATCAAGAGAAATAATAAAAAAAACCGGATGGTCCCCCAAGATATTACGAACTCCACCCATTACCTCAGAAGTTATCCAGAGGGTTAGAAGGACTTTGAGAAAAAACAGTAAAGAACGTAAAAAAATTCTTCAAACCTTAGGTAACAGAATTCACAGAGAATTAACTTCTGAAAATGAATGGACTCGTTTAACTGCTCTTGGAGGATTTAGGGAAGTGGGAAGATCCTCTCTGTTTTTACAGACTACAAACAGCAAAATTCTCCTTGATTGCGGAGTAAATGTAGCAGGATCGGATGATAAAAGTTCATATCCATATCTTAATGTACCTGAATTCGTATTAGATGATCTTGACGCAGTAATAATTTCACATGCACACCTTGATCACTCCGGATTTTTACCCTACCTTTATCATTATGGTTACGAAGGTCCAGTATACTGTACAACACCAACAAGGGATCTTATGACCCTTTTACAGCTCGATCATATTGACATAGCACACAGGGAGGATAATCCTCTTCCATTCAATATTAAACATGTTAAAAAGAGTATCAAACACACAATAACTTTAGATTATGGAGAAGTAACAGATATAGCTCCTGATATTAGACTTACTCTACACAATGCAGGTCATATACTTGGTTCTGCCATAACACACATGCATATAGGTGATGGCCAGCACAACTTCGTTTACACAGGCGACTTTAAGTATGAAAGGAGCAGGCTCCTTGAACCAGCAGTTTCCAAATTCCCACGAATAGAATCAATGGTAATGGAAAGTACATACGGAGGGCACGATGATGTTCAACCAACACGTAATGATGCTGAAAAGGAACTTGTGAAAACCATTTACAGAACACTTGAACGTGGCGGGAAAGTTCTTATGCCCGTGTTTGCAGTTGGAAGAGCCCAGGAACTCATGATAGTTCTAGACGAATATATCAGACATGGAATAATTGAGGAAGTTCCAGTGTATATCGATGGAATGATTTGGGAAGCAACAGCCATCCATACTGCAAGACCAGAATATTTAAGCAAAGATCTGCGAGATCAGATTTTCCATATGGGAAGAAACCCTTTCATTTCTGAAGTTTTCCATAAGGTTAATGGTGGAAATGAAAGACAAGAAATTGTTGAGGGTGAACCTGCAATTATTTTGTCAACTTCGGGTATGTTAACAGGTGGTAATTCTGTAGAATACTTCAAACAGCTCTGTGGAGATGAAAGAAACTCCCTTGTGTTTGTTGGATACCAAGCAGAAGGATCTCTTGGAAGAAGGCTTCAGAAGGGTTGGAAAGAAATACCACTCAAAGAAGATGGGAAAACCAATGTTTACAATGTTAAAATGCATATTAAAACCATTGAAGGATTCAGTGGGCATTCAGACAGAAGACAACTTATGGAGTATGTTAGAAGATTATCCCCAAAACCAGAGAAGATAATGATCTGCCATGGAGATAACTATAAAACATTGGATCTTGCATCAAGCATTTACCGGAGTTATAAAATAGAAACTAAAACCCCTATGAATCTTGAAACCATAAGAATTCAATAAATTATGGTTTTAAATATTTTTTGAATCCAAATTTTTTTTTTATTTATTCAAAATTCCAAATATCTAGATAGTACAAATTAGTTAAATATTACTTTCCATTGGAATATTCCTATTAGATAAACTTGATCTCTTCTAGGAATATGGAACTTTTATTAACTGTCAAATCTAATATCCAATATTCAATTGTTGTTTTAAAAAATTTTTTGGTGATTTAATGGTAACCTATTCAGAATCCGGAGTTGACATCAGTCTCGAAGAGATCACAGTATCAGCACTAATCTCAAAACTGAAGGAAACCCTCAATTATAGAGACATTATTACAGACTCAGGACACTTTGCAGCCCTTGTTAAACTAGGAGACAGAGCCATAGCTATGAGCACAGACGGGGTTGGAAGCAAAATATTAGTGGCTGAGATGATGGAAAAATATGACACTGTTGGAATAGATTGCATTGCAATGGTTGTAAATGACATTCTCTGTGTTGGAGCAGAACCAATAGCAATGGTAGACTATCTTGCTGTTGAAAAACCAGACCCTGAAATAGCTGAACAGATAGGAGAAGGTCTTAAAGAAGGATGTAATCAAGCCAAAGTAGCTATGATAGGTGGTGAAACTGCCAGCCTTCCTGAAATAGTTAGAAACTTTGATCTTGCTGGAACAGGAATAGGTATCGTTGATGTGAATAACATAATTACGGGCGAAAATATTGCAGATGGTGATGTTTTAATTGGAATTGAGAGTAGTGGAATTCACAGTAACGGCCTCAGCCTAGCAAGAAAGGTTTTCTTCCAAGAAAACAGTTATAATATCGATGATATACTCCCGACTGATCCTAAAACTTCGGTGGGGGAAGAACTGCTTAAACCAACTATTATCTATGTAAAACCTATAATGGAACTTTTAAAAACAGATGTAGAAGTTCATGGGCTTGCACATATAACTGGTGGAGGTTTCACAAATCTTAAAAGACTTAAAAACGGGATGAGTTATGATATTGAAGCCCTTCCAGAACCCAAACCCATATTTCAAGCAATGAATTCGCTTGGAGTCCCAATAGAAGAAATGTATCGTGTTTTTAACATGGGAATAGGTTTTATTGTAGTTGTAAAGGCTGAAGATAAAGAAAAGACAATAAATACTTTAGAAAAATACAATCATGCTTATTTAATTGGTAGAGCTAAAGAGGACTCACGGGAGAAAGTTACAATTAAAACATTCCAAGAAAGTATTATCACATTATAAATTATTAGAAGGTGTATTAATGAATATAACAGCAGAACAGGAAAGGGCAATCATAATAGGGATCTTAAAAAATTTAAATGTTGCAGATGATGATGCAACCATTGTAGCAGATGTAACAGTTGATGCTGATCTCAAAGGATTTTCGTCTCATGGAATTGGAAGGTTTCCACAATATTTAAAGGGCCTAAAAGCAGGGACTATCGATCCTGAAGCAGAAGTAAACATTGAAAATGAAACAGTTTCAATGGCTCTTATAAACGGTAATCATAAATTTGGTCATGTAGTTACATATACTGCAATGGAACTTGCTATCGAAAAAGCAAAAGAAACAGGTATCGGAGTTGTAGGTGTGCATGATTCAAACCATTTCGGTGTTGCAGGATACTACTCGGACATGGCAATAATGGAAGACATGATAGGAATTGTTATTGCAAATACAGATCCTGCAGTTGCACCAATTGGAGGGAAGAAACCAATTATTGGAACAAATCCAATAGCAATAGGAATTCCTTCTAATAAACATTATGTTTCGGTTGATATGGCAACATCTGCTTCTGCAAGGGGAAAACTTTTAGAAGCCAAGCGTAAAGGAGAAATGATACCTGAAAATGTTGCTCTTGATGTGGATGGAAACCCAACCATAGACCCTGAAGCAGCCCTTAAAGGGTCAATATTGCCGTTTGGAGCACATAAAGGTTATGCATTATCATTTATGATTGAAATACTTGCAGGACCACTTGTTAGAGCAGCATTTGGTAAACAAGTTACAGGAACAGCTAACCCTGAGAAAATGTGTACTAAAGGAGATCTTGTTATGGCTTTGGATCCTTCAAAGTTCTCCGACATTGATACATTTAAAGAAGAAGTTGATGAATTCATAAATGAAGTCAAAGGATCTGGAAATGTTTTCATTCCTGGAGATATGGAAGTCAGGAATATAAAAGATCGCAAGGAAAATGGAATTGCCATTGACAATGTCCTTATGGATCAGATCATAGCAATATCCAAAGAAGTATCCTTTGATCTGGAATCTATTTTAGGTAATTAAACCCAAGATAATTCTATAAAATTTGATAACTATAAACATGTTTCAATGTTATCACCAGTTAAATTAAAAGCATGATTAAAAAGATAATCATGTTTCTTTTCTATTTCTTGGATACTTAGTAATTTATTCTTAAATTTAGCTTTCAACCTTAATCTAAATCCAAGGGTTTGTCCTTTAATAAATTGTTAATCTATTAAAATAGGAATAAAAGAATTATTTTCCTAAAAATTTCTAATTATAATATGTTGATTTACTAAAATTCATAACTAAATAAAGATATACACATTATTACAAATTAATCAAAATTTAAATAGGTGTTTTATTTGGACAGTAGTGAAGCAGTTTACAATGCACTAAAAAAATCTGGAATAGACTTTGTGGTATCACTACCATGTGTAAATTTGGGTAAGATAATGAAGATGGTAGATTCAGACCAGGACATAGTACATGTGCCTGTTACAAGGGAAGAAGAAGGGTTTGGAATCTGCGCTGGTGCATTTATAGGCGGTAAATCCCCAGCCATGCTCATGCAGAATTCAGGGCTGGGTAACTCTGTAAATGTGCTTGCATCATTGTTTGAACTTTATAAACTGCCTGTTATGATAATAATGAGCCACAGAGGCACTGAAGGGGAATTCATGAGTGCTCAAATTCCAATGGGGAAAGCAACACCAAAGGTTTTGGATGCCCTGGAAATTCCATATTTCAATCCTAAAACTCCTGATGATGCTTTAAATATTATCCCAAAAGCATGGCAAATTGCAAAAACAAAAGGCACCCCTATAGGTATACTCTTGGATATTAAATTCTGGTAGTGTAAAAATGGAAAGAATAGAAGCCATCCAAAAAATATCATCCGAATTAACAAACGAACTGGTTATATGCAATATTGGATTCCCTTCAAGGGAACTCTTCCATGTGAAAGACTCATCTACTCATTTTTATATGTTGGGCTCAATGGGACTTGCATCGTCAATTGGTCTTGGATTAGCGATTTCAACTAGCAAGAAAGTGATAGTCTTTGATGGAGATGGATCAGTTCTAATGAATCTAGGAAGTTTAGTTACAATATTCAATCAAAACCCTAAAAATTTAATATTAATAGTTTTGGACAATGAATGCTACGGTTCAACAGGATCCCAGTGTACATATGCATCAACAGTTGATCTTGGAAAAGTTGCCAAAGCAGTTGGATTTAAAACCATATTTTTCTTCAAAAACAATACAGAAATGAATTTAGAAGAAGTTTTAAAATCAGAAGGACCCATATTTGTCCATTTTAAGGTTAAAAAAGGGAATGCAAATGTGCCTGTTATCCCAATGGAACCTGTTGAAATAAGAGACAGATTTATGGATGAAATAAAAAAACAAGAATAAAATTATTCAAAAGTTTTACGAACAGTTTCAAGAGTACTTTGAATTGGGATCATTTGGGGACATAATTTTTCACATTCTCCACATTTATTACATTTAGATGCTCTTTCATTGTCTTTTAATAACATATAATAATTCATTCTAGAGTTTTCAGTGTCCTGAAACATATATGAATGGTTCAACTGCAGAAAATTTCCAGGTATATCCACCCCCTGTGGACAGGGCATACAGTAACCACATTGAGTACAATCAACCTGTTTTCTAAATCTGTAAACTGTTCGAACTTCTTTGATAATCTCCTTCTCATCGGGTGTTAGTGAATTGGTGAATCCTTCTTCAGCAATTTTCAGGTTTTCATCAAGGTCATTATTATTACTCATACCACTTAGAACTACATCAATTTCTTTTTTATCCCAAAGATACTTCAAAGCCCATTCAACAGGGCTTCTTTTAACTGGTGATTCGTCCCATATATCTTGAACTTCGGTAGGTATGGTTTTTACCAATGTTCCTCCCCTTAATGGTTCCATTATTACCACACCTACACCATTACTCGACGCATAACGTATTCCTTCTATTCCCGCCTGATAATTCTCATCAACAATGTTATACTGTACTTGACATACATCCCAATTGTAGGAGTCAATAACATCAAAAAATAATTCTAGTTCCCCATGAAATGAAAAACCAGTATATTTTATTCTTCCATCCGCTACAGCCTCATCTAAAAATTCTAAAACTCCTAGAGATTCTAATTTGGACCAATAATCTTCCTTAATAGAATGCAGCAAATAAAAATCGATTTGTTCCGTTTGAAGCCGTTCCAGCTGTTCTTGAAGATAATGGTCCATATCTTCCCTTTTTTGGATTAACCACGAAGGTAATTTATCAGAAATAAAAACTTTATCCCTATAGCCATTTTTAAGCGCATCTGCAATTACAGTTTCGCTATGACCATTATGATATGGATAAGCAGTATCAATGTAATTAACACCATTATCTATGGCTTTACGTATCAAATGAATTGCATTAACACTATCCACATTATTGTACTGTCCATTTTTAACTGGCAGACGCATACAACCATAACCCAATATAGATATTTTTTCTCCAGTTGATCCAAGATTACGATAGAGCATTTAGAACCCCTCAAAAAAAGTTATTTATTCACATTGAATGAAAAAAATTAATTTAATCCCTTCTTCTTTCAAATTCTGTGTATAATTCATTAATATCAACTCCTTTATAAACTAAAAGGAGTAAAGTATGGAAAATCAGGTCAGTTGCTTCATAGACCAGATTTTCATTGTTTTTGGATGCAATTATCAGTTCTGCAGATTCTTCACCTATCTTTTCTAGTATCTTGTCCTCTGCACATTTATCGCTGTCCCTCATGATCTTAGATGTGTAAGAATCAATTGGTTGATCACGCCTTTTCTCCAAAACACTGTAAACCTCTCTTATTATTGTGTCTTTATTGTTATTCATTTTCTGGCCTCCTTTCGAAGACTGCTGGTGATTGCAATTAGAGGGTGCTGAGCATCGTCTATGACTTCAATGTCTTTGAATGAGAATATTCCATTCTTATCTGCTGTCTTTTCAAGTCCAAGGTGGATATCTTTATCCAGCTTAATTACATAAGAATCTATATCTTTACATCCAAGTTTACGTGCTGCTGCAGTTCTATGGTGCCCATCTACTAGTATATATCTATCTCCAGATTGTGCAATTATTGTTGGTTCTGCAAGACCTCTTTTAATTTCATAAGTTCTTCCCTGGAGTTCATCGGCATATATTTTGTCCTGTGTAGGTCTCACCTTATCAATTGGAACTTTCTTTCTTACAACTTTGGTTTTTATTTCGTAGAGCTGTTCCAAGGTTTTTTTGAAATATTCGACTTTCATGGGGGTCGATCTTTCGATATGTGAACGTACAATATCGGTATTTGTAAGAATTCCCACCAGTTTTGCATCCTTATCTATTACTGGAAGTCTAGATATTCCCATTCTAAACATTACTCTTGCGGCATCATTTATTGGCATTTCATGGTCTGCAACAACGATGTCTGTTGACATTATGTCTTTAACATAGGGTAACCATTCTTTAAGGAGAAGGTCAAAGGCTGTTACCATTCCTATAACTTCACCATTGGTTCTGACTGGAAATCCATCGTGTCCAGTTCCCTTCATAAGCATTATTACTTCCTCGTTAGGAGTTTCTGGAGTTACTGTGATAACTTCTTTAGTCATGTAATCTTTCACAAGAGCTGAGCTCGTCATTAAAAATCTCCTATAAATTTAGAATTATTTTTTATATAAAATTTTATTCTTATTTTCAATTTTTACTATTCTATGGTATGGAATTTGAGTTCCTTCCCTCAATATTAAAAATCCCCTTTCAATTCTTTCAATGTAAATTCCATTGATCTGTTTAAGATTTCCTGGAGCACCTCTGTGTATATAAGATATTTTAATTTCATTGATCTCCATTCCAGGATGCCATAGAACCATGTTAATTATGTTTCTTGCCATTCGATGGCCTGATTTTCCCAAATTAAAGAATGTTAAGGGTTTTTAATTATTTGAAGTCTGTATCTATATTCTATTTGTCATTATGTTGTTAAAGAATTTTATCTAATTTTCTGAAAACAATTTCTAAATGAAAAATATCAGAAAGTTATTCCTTAAGTTCTGCCTCTAAAAGCTTGTGAGTTTCACCAGGATCTGCCTTTCCGCGTGTAATTCTCATTACCTGACCTATAAGGAAGTTCATAGCATTTTTCTTTCCCTCATAATAATCTGAAACTGCTTCGGGATTTTCATTTACAACCTGTTTCACTGCCTTGAGAACAATATCTTCATCAACAACACCGGTTAACCCTAATTTTTCAGCGATCTGGGAGGGCATTTCATGATTTTTAGGAAGTTTCTCCATGATCCTCTTACCTGCTTTGGCCGTGATCTTCTTATCTTGAAGCATTTGAAGGAGATCAACTATTTGTGCAGGCGTTATTTCACTCTCCTTGAAGTTCATTTTGTTGTAGTAAATCACCCGCTTAAGTTCATCTCTCATCCAAAGAGCAGCAAATTCTGGATCTATAGACTTTACAACTTCTTCAAATGCATCTGCAAGATCCAATTCAGATGTAATGACCTTAGCATTATCTTTACTGATCCCATATTCACAAACAAATCTGTCTGTCTTAATGTGAGAGGGTTCAGGCATTTCCTCGCGTATTGTTTCAATTCTGTCCTTTTCAGCGAGCATTGGGGGAAGATCTGGATCAGGTATGTATCTGTAATCTTCTGCTTCTTCTTTTAGACGCATTGGAACAGTAATCATCTGCGATTCCAAAAATGCTCTTGTTTCCTGTTTTATCTCAATTCCTCTTTTAAGTAGATTTTTCTGGCGTACCATTTCAAACTGTAATGCTTTGTAAGCACCTTTTATTGAATTTATATTCTTTATTTCTGCCCTTTTTCCACCTTCAATGGATATATTGACGTCAGCACGCATTGTTCCTTCACCACGTGCACTTCCACTGTACTCTAACACTCTGATCAATTCTCTGAGAAATTTTCTAGCTGCCTCAGGAGACTTCATATCTGGTTCTGTAACTATTTCAATGAGTGGTATTCCTGATCTGTTGAAATCAACAATTCCAAGATCGGGTTTGTATTGACCAGGATCCTCTTCAATATGAACATCATAAATTCTTACTCCATTCAGTTCTCCCTGGTCCCCTATAGGTATAGATGTTCTCTGGTAGCCAGATGAAAGATCAGGATAATCATAGTGTTTACGCTGGAAGTAGGTTACTTCAGGCGATATTTCACAACCCAACATTAAAGCAATCTTAATGGCACCATCAAGGGCTGCTTTATTTGGGGGGTATGGTTTTGCTCCAGGCTGGTTCAAACATACAGGACAAATATTTGAATTAGCAGGAGCATCCTTATAATTGGTATGACATGTACAGAATAATTTGGAATCAGTTTCAAGCTGAACATGAATTTCCAGTCCGCATTTCATCTTAATAGTTATTCCTCCAGTGTAGTGATGTATCTTAAATTATATTAAATTAAAATATTTTTATTTTAAATAGATTTATCTGAATCATAATAATATAATATTTAATTTACACAGTATCTATAAAATAATTTTATTGAATTTCTAACTATTTAAAAATGGTTTTGATACTGAAATAAGTATAACTATCAATCCCAAATATAAATTTTTAATATGGAGTTTAAGCTAATATATTTTAAAATTATTTATTATTATCTGGTACCCACTTAAATCATAAATTTCTTAATGAGTTCAATTATTAGTTATTCAATTATTTTTTCACATTCTTAGTAACGCCATCTATATATCTTTTTATAAATGGTTCAAGATCTGCATGCTGAACATTGGATTCCTGTAATATTTCAAGGTCTGTAAAGGTCCCTTGTAGATATCTTCCTGCCCATTCAACTTCTTCTTCAACTCTTTTACCATATCTAGTTCCATACATCTTGAACAATGGAAATTTTGTTAGGCCATTTGCACCTGCAAGAATCAATGGCCCTATGTTGGCAAGATTATCTATCCATGTACCAGTAACTATCTCTAAAAGTGGAAATTTTATTCTTGTTGCAGCTACCACATTGGCATAGTACAATGATGCAGGTTGTGGCGAATTTTCATATATGGTGTCTTTATGAGGATTCAATGAATAAAATGTGACTCTATCTATTCCCATTTCTTCAATAAGCTTCCAAAGATATTTTGTATCCTCTGGTTTTTCTCCTAGACCCAATATTATTGTGATTGCCTTTTTAAACCCAAATTCACCTGCCAACTCAAGCATTTCAATTATATCCTCTAAAGACTTGCTAGGGCAAATACTTTGATGAAGATCTGGGTTTGCAATTTCAACAGCCCCTGTTATTCCTGCTATTTCATCACCATATATTTCAAGTTCCTTGGTTATTCCAAGGTTTAACCAAACTGGTTTTCCAGTTATTGAAAATATTTTTTCGGCGATATTTTTTATCTCAGGAGTTTTGAACGAACCATACCCCCCAGAAAGAAATTCTATATTCCACCCCATTCTGCGGGTGATTTCTGCCTCCGCAAGTATGGATTCAACTTTTCTACGGGCTTTTTCTGGCTCTTTAATTTTGGGCTTTTGCGATGACATATAACAAAATGCACAATCGCCTTTATCACACCACCATGAAAGAAAAATTGCCCTTTCTAATGTGATTTGTTTTCCATGTTCTGCAATAGTGATTTTATTGGCCTCTTGAAGAAGTTCAATAGTCTGATGATTTTTGATCTTGTTGATAAGGTTCATTGTTATACCTTTAACATAAAAATAGTGTTTAAATCATTAAATATTATAGTTAATTATAAGTTTACAATCAATATAAATTCCTAGGATTTGAGATTTAATATTTAAATATTAAAAGGATATTAAAATAATATTTTATATGGGTTATTTAAGCTTTAAAAATGAATATAGTGTTTTAACAGGGTTTTGAATAATATTAGGTGTTATTAAACCTAATTAATTTATAAAAACAATTTGGAATTTATTGTTTGGATAATATTAAAAATATTTTTAATTGAAACTTTAAATAGAAGTGAAACATCCCTCCAAAAACAATTTCATCAGATAAATTGTTTCATCCGCAACCTTTATATAGGATAAATGTCAACCTTAAGAATACATCTTGGTGTGCTATGTTTTAAATTATTGCAAACCCTAGATAATAGTTTGTAGGTCTTACTCAGCATCAGCCGCCGTAGCTCAGTAGGTAGAGCGTTCGACTGTTAATCGATTGGTCACAGGTTCGAGCCCTGTCGGCGGCGCTATGGGCCCATAGCTTAGGCTGGTAGAGCGCCCGGCTCATAACCGGGCGGCCATGGGTTCGAATCCCATTGGGCCCATCCAGATATATATTAAATTAAAAATAAAATAAATTTGTGTGTAAAATTTGCTCCGTTGGTGTAGTCCGGCCAATCATTTCGGCCTTTCGAGCCGAAGACTCGGGTTCGAATCCCGGACGGAGCATTGTTAAATTTTTAAAAATGCATATATTGCCCCATATATGATGGAATAATGCAAAGTATAGCAGGGGTGCCCGAGCTGGCCAAAGGGGACAGGCTTAGGACCTGTTGGCGTAGGCCTACCAGGGTTCGAATCCCTGCCCCTGCACTCTTAGCTGTTATTGTTACATAGATATTTATTTAATGTGCCGGGGTGGGGTAGGTGGTTATCCTACGGGACTGTGGATCCCGCGACTCGGGTTCGAATCTCGGCCCCGGCCTCTAAATTTTACATATAATAGCTTATATTTTTTTTAAAATTCATTCTAAATTCTACAGTATTTCTGCTTTAAACTGTTTTGATTTATTTTTGCATGAAATAAGTTGGAAAAATACTTATAGAATGTTCGAAAGAATAAAAAATATCTTGTAATATATTCTATCTGTTGGAGTATCCATGATAATAATGGAAAAAACATGTGGTTCCTATAAATGTGATGTAATGCATGAAGGTAAAAGAATAGGGCACATGGACGGTGTAAATTTAATACAATGGTTCGTGAAGAATAGATACCGTTATACAGGGACCTTTTCAAGGTTTGTGACCAGCGATCCAGAAGAAAGCCAATCTGGTATTGACATCGATATAATATTTTCTAACAAGAGAATCATTATCAAAAATGCCAGAATCGAATGGATTAAAAGTCCAAATCAAAATGGTACCTTCCACGCGGCTAATATAGAGAGCTATGAAGTGGTTTAAATTTCGGTCTATTTGCTAATTTTTACTTATAAGATAATTTTATCTGTTACTATTTCAGGAATCATGATATAATGAGTAAAACAGGATCAAGGGAAGAAAGAGAACTTGTAAAGATGCTTTGGGGTGCTAACTGTGCCGCCATGAGAGCACCAGCTTCGGGAGGAGCAACAAAAAAACCTCTTCCAGATGTTATAGCTGGCAATGGGACCACATATCTAGCTATAGAGGTTAAATCGACTTCATTAGAAAGAATATATATAAATTCAGAGAAAATAGATGGGCTCAAAGAATTTGCTGATATATTTGGTGCTAAACCCTATATTGGTGTAAAGTTTCTAAGAAAAAAATGGAGATTTATTTGTCTTGAAGATCTGTATATAACCAAAAATAACAACTACCGTGTGAATCTAGACCTTGCATTTGATAAAGGTCTTGAATTTGATGAAATAATTGGAAGGGATAAACAAGTTAAATTTAGTTAATATATATTAATTTAATTTATTAGGATTGTTTTATAAGATAAATAAATAATTACTAAAATAATTACAAAATATAAATAAATCATTAGGAGGTGTTTTATGGATAAAAGGATATCTGCATTAATAATTATTGTAATTGTTTTGTTAGTGGCAGGAGTTGTAGCCTTTAATTATATGAGTAATTCAACAACAACTAATAACACCACAACAGCAAATAACACTACAACCAACACATCCAATAAAACAACTAATATTAATGTGGTTGCAAATCAAACAGGACCTGTTACAGCCAAAAAAGGAGACAATGTAACAATTAGTTACAGTATTTCTAACAAAGGTAACAGTGAAGTTTTCAATGTAAAGGTCATTGATCAGAATTTTGAAAATACAATTGGAACTTTAAAACCAAGTGAAACCAAGAATTTCCAGTACACAGTACACATACCAACTGATGAAGAGGTTCAACAAGATTTCGATCCAAATGCAACAGTTTCCAACCCATTCTCCATAGGCGGTTTTGGAGTTAGTTTTAAGGATATAAATGGAAATACACACACAATAAATGCTAATTCCCTGGAAATAAAGCTTGATTAACCAGGGCATTACCTTTTTTTAACTTTTTTGAAATTCAATGATCTTTTTCTTTAATTTTACTACCCACATTAGTTTCTACAATTTTTTCTACAGGTTTGTCCTGATTTTCCTTCTTATAGGCAACTACTGCAGCGTAAGTTACACCCAATATAAGAGGGCCAATAATAAATCCAACCAAACCCAGTACAAGGGGCCCGCATAAAAATCCTAGAAGGAATATTAAAGGATGGATATCCGCATATTTACCTGCGAGTTTTGGTCTAATGTACATATCCATCAAACTAAGCAAAACCCCCAATAACATAACTTCCACTGCCCTGAAGTAGTTTCCAATGATGGCATCATAGATTGCAAGACCCACAAGGGTAGGCCAATGCCCAACAATTGGCATTAACTGAAAGAATCCAGTCAATGTTCCAAGGAATAATGCATAAGGATAACCTAATAATGCAAATCCAATGCCTGCCACAACTCCTGTTATTGTAGCTGTAACAAAATGTCCAAAGAATATACTCTTTAAAACCCGGTCAGTTTCCTTTATTAACGTTTTGAAATAGTGTTTTCTATCTTCTGGTACCATGTAATCCAAATAATCCCATACTCTATCACCATCCCTTGCAAAGTAAAATGTAGATGCAAAAAATATGAAAAGCTGGAGTAAAACAGTTGGAATTGACTTCAAAAGTCCTAATAAATATTCTGTGAGGCCTCTAAGAATGTCTTCTACACCTAAATAAATGGAATTAATTACCGAAGTCACAACTGGAGATGTACTTTCTGCAGGAATATATTGTTGAATTGGAAGATAATTTTGTATGTTAGTACTGTTTATACTACCTAAATTAAGGGTTTTAACAAATTCAACAAATGCAGGTGTTGATGCAATGATGGTATTGATAAAAAGTATTATAATTGCGATTAGGGGAATTATTACTATTATCATGCCAACAAATATTGCAATAGACTTGTACTTTAGATATGGTTCCATTCTATTTGACAGTGGACGTATTGCATAGGCAAATATAGCTCCAAGTATAATCATACTGAGCATCGGTGTCAAAACTAACGCAGAGAATATAACAAGGATTATAATTACAAAAATTGCAGAAGTTAAATTATTTTTAATATCATTAATCATTTTTTCCACTCTTTTATGAATATAAGTCTAGAGAGATTAGTATAATTTCCAATGAATATAAGTTTGATTAATAAAAAAAACATTCCAAATTTTGGTGCAAAAAAAATCTGATCTCATGGAATTTTATGTTTCACACCTGACGAATCCCTTCGGTATTTACCAAATTCACTGATCATTCTAAGTTCATCTGTCCAAAATACAGGTCCTTCAACACATACTCTCCAACCAACATTATCAACACAACACTGACCACATAAACCCATTCCACATTTCATATATCTTTCCATTGAAAACTGTGCAGGAATTCTATAATTTTCAACAATGTCAAAGAGTTTTTTCATCATGACCTCGGGACCACAACTTACTATCATATCATAATCAGTTTCTGATAATGTCTTTTCAGCAAGATCTGTTCCGAACCCACAGAAACCAGAGGTTCCATCGTCGGTACATGTTAATAGTTTAGCTCCCGATTTATCAATTCTACTACTGAAAATCAATTCATTACTGGTGGTAGCTGCACTTATAATATGTACATCAATCCCCATTCTGGTTGCTTCCTCGCAAAATGCTATTACCGGCGCCATACCAATACCCCCACCTACTGCAAGGATTTTTGAACCGGCAATATGGAATCCCCTACCATATGGTCCCCTCAATCCCAATTCATCTCCTTCACGAAGATTATGTACTTGGTTAGTAAATTCGCCAATATTTCTAATGGATATTCCTATCTCATTTTTCACAGGGTCTATAAGAGATATTGACATGGGTTTTTCATTATTAAAATTCCAAACCATCATAAACTGGCCCGGAATTTCATCTTTCACAGTCCAATCAAAGATAAATGTTTTTACTGTGGGAGATTCATTTATTATTTGTTTTATTTTAACTATCTTAGGAACATTCATATTATCAACCTGTTAACATCCACAATGTATTCAATCATGGGAAATTCCAATAATTTCATCTACAGAACCATACCCCTTCTCATCCATGAATCTTCTAAGCCCGTTATTTATCTTTGTAAAAATATCCATTCCTTCGTACATTATAGAAGTACCGATCTGAACACATCTTGCACCTGCATATAAAAATTCAAGCACATCATTATGATCTCTTATACCACCCACTCCAATAATAGGAATGTCTATAGATTCAAAAACATCAAAAACACACCTAATTGCAATAGGTTTTATGGCAGGTCCAGACAATCCTCCAAAACGATTCTTTAATATGGGTATTCCCGTTTCTACATCAATTTTCATTCCAGGTCCAACTGAATTTATCATTGTCAAAGCATCTGCTCCTGCATCCTCAGCATATTGTGCAATTTCAACTATATCTGTTACATTGGGGGTTAACTTGACAAAAACAGGAATTTTTACGCTTTTCTTTACAGTTCTCACTATATCTGCAGTTAAATGTGGGTCTTGTCCAATTGCTGATCCACATCCACCCATTGCATGTGGACATGATACATTGAGCTCAATGGCATCCACTAGATTTTCAACCTCTGATGCTATTTCAGAAAACTCATATTGGTTGGCACCATACAGAGAGGCTATGGCCGGAACAGATTTATCCAGCTTTTCAAGCTCTAATTTAAAGTTAGCAACACCAGGATTTGATAGGCCAATAGCATTGATAATTCCTCCCGTAACCTCTACCGTTGTAGGATTTGCATATCCCTTGTTAGGATTCAAACCAAACGATTTAGTTACAACAGCCCCTGCACCACTTCTACCGGCCCAATTAAGTGATGATGCAGTGCTACCCAGTATTCCTGCAGCTAACATTGTAGGACTTCTCATTTTAATACCGCATAGTTCGATTTCCAGTATAGTCACCCCATGACGAAAGTTTAAATCTTTAAAATATACAATTAAATCTATGAAATGTTATCTCACATGTTCCTTTGCTGGATTCATATCCCTTGATGAAAATTGTACACTCTTAGATTATGAACTTTTCCCAAGGGACAAATTAAAGGAAAGGTTTGCAAAGATCAGTGCTGGAATTGTAACCCAAGAAGAAGAATTAATTCTCAAAAGACTTGTTAAAAAATGCGATACAATAGTAATTGAAACCAATACTCCCCATTCAAGATATAAAAATCTTAAAGAAAGCATTAAATTTAAATATGAAACTCCAAACATGGCCGGAGAATTTTTAAGGTCAAATATGGAAGATTTATTAAAAAAAACAGATTTCTTAAAATCTGATGATGATCTAACTAAGATAATTCATGACCTATCAATAGAAATAACTAATGATCGCTTGCGAAAGGCTTCTGAATCTGAAGATATGTTCCTGATTCAGGCCATAAATTCCATAGACGAACTTGATGAAACAACTGGTAAAATGGTTGAAAGGTTGAGAGAATGGTATTCAATACACTTCCCCGAGTTGGATAAAATAAAAAATCATGAACGATTCGTTGAAATTGTAGCAGATCTTGGGGACAGGGATTCAATAATTGATTCTGGTGTTCTAGATCCGGATAAAGATTCTGTTAGAACCGATAAGAGTATTGGAGCACCCATATCTGAAATTGACCTTTTAATCCTTAAGGAATTTGCATCATCAATAAAATCTCTACAAGTAACAAAGAGATCAATCACAGAATATATAGATGAAAGAATGGGTGAGATTGCACCCAATCTCAAGGATCTTACAGGTGCATCTCTAGGAGCCAAGCTCATCGCCCATGTTGGTAGCCTAGAGAGATTATCAAAAATGGCTTCAGGCACTGTACAAGTTCTTGGAGCTGAAAAAGCCCTTTTCAGGCATTTAAAAACTGGTGAGAGACCACCTAAACATGGACTTATTTTCCAGCACCCCGAAGTCAGAGGTGCTAAATGGTGGATCAGGGGAAAAGTTGCACGAACATTAGCACTAAAAATATCTTTGGCCGTGCGTAAAGATGTTTATTCAGGTGAATACGATCCGAGTATAAGTGAAAGTTTCGAAATACGTATTGAAGAAATTAAAAAGTCCAATCCATTCCCTAAAAAAAGTACAAAAGGAAAAAAAGTTAATGATAAGGAAACAAAGAAGAAAAGGAAAAAAAGAGATAAATACAAGAAAAATATCAAGGATTATTATTAGAATTTTAATACCAAATGTGAAGAGTATATTTTCAAAATTCCGAAAAAAACAAAACTTAAATATTAGTAATCTGTAGATGTGTATCATCACCACCACAATTACTAATTTCATATACAACCGGATTCTTCACAAAGATAGGTATAAGAAATTGAATGATTAGTTACTAACTTTCATTGTATTGTGTGTGCATTCCATTATACTCAATCTAATTTGCAACCAATTTCCAATCGAATTAATACAAAAATAAAGAACTATTCAAAATATATCAATGAAACCCTGTAGATATCAAATTATCAGTATTTATAACAAAAAGGTATTCCATTGAGATATTAATCAATGATTTAAATGACATCAAAATATCTTTCTAATAGAGGACAATTTGTGGAATATGAAAAAAATTATATTAGATCACTATATTATTAGCTCTCTTAAAGGGGAAAAACATGGAAAAACTAGAGGAATTTACTGGCGTTTACAACATTGAAGACCATATTGCAACTGAAAACCTAAACACTGGCAAAAAGGTCTACGGTGAAAGACTAATTGAAGTTGATGATAAAGAATATAGAATATGGGAGCCTCGACGATCTAAACTGGGAGCGGCAATAATGAATGGGATGGAAACCTTCCCATTTAAAACCGACTCTAAAATACTTTATTTGGGAGCTTCATCTGGTACTACTCCATCACATATCTCGGACATAGCAACCAATGGAACAATTTGGTGCGTGGAATTTTCCCCTAGAATGATGAGGAGTCTGGTAGAACTTTCAAGAGATAGGAGAAATATGGTTCCTTTATTGGACGATGCAACTAAACCAAGGAATTACTTACATTTACTCGAAAAAGTGGATATCTTGTACTCTGATGTGGCACAATCAAAACAATCCGAACTTTTCATGGAAAATATGCGTCTTTATCTGAAACCTGAAGGTACTGGAATTATAATGATCAAATCTAGAAGCATAGATGTGACTCAAAGTCCCAAAAAGATATTCAGGGAAGAAGAAAAAAAGCTCAAGACAGGAGGTTTCAAAGTTCTTGAAAAAATCAATTTAGAGCCATATGAAAAGGATCATTTGGCAATGGTATGTAAATTTGCTTTTTAGAAGATGTGAACTACCCCTCCCTTTCGGAAGGAGCTTCTTCCTTCATTAAATCCACTAATGTGGTTTTTTTCAGAGAAGCTTTAATTTCCGTAGTTCCTACGGTACTGATTAGATTAAGTGTAGTATGCTTGGTTATCGCGTACGATACTATTAATTATTGTTAAACTATTATTTATATGTAGTGGTTGGATTCATCCCCACCCTCACACATGGGGTATTCTCCAACATTAAAGATAAACTCATGAAAAAAAATACTATTATCTAGCAAAAAGATACTTAATTTTTTAATCTTCTTCAAAATCTTCTTAGATTAAAAAAATTAATATCATATTTATAAATTAAAGAATTGATTTTGATCTTATCAGATTAATTATCCAACTTCAAAATTAACTTTTGGATAATTTTCTTGGCAATTTCCGTTTTAGATGTTAATGGTACTGTTAATGTATCTCCATCAACAATAATTACCTGGTTCTTATCTGAACTAAATCCTGCACCTTTAATTGAAACATCATTTGCAATCATTAAATCTGCTCTAGATGATTCCATTTTTTTATGGGCTAAAGATATTAATTCCTCATTTGATACATTATATTCTGCCTTGAAACCAACTAAGAAAATATTTGGATTGATTTCCTTGATAATATTTATTATTTTTGGAGCCTTTTTAAGATACAATGTTAAATCTTTTTTAGAAGAAATTTTATCTTGTTTTTCAGAAGTTTTTTCTACTGTAAAATCCGATACTGCTGCCGCAGATACAAATACATCACTTTCAGGAATTAATTTAATTATTTCTTTCTTCATTTCCTCGGTAGAATTAATTTTAATCCTGCCAAAAATTTTTGGAACATGGACTTTTATTGATCCAGTGATCAGCGTTACATCTGCACCTTGTATAAATGCTTCTTTAGCTATTTCAAGACCCATTTTTCCAGAACTTCTATTTGTGATACCTCTTACAGAATCTATCTCTTCATAAGTACCACCAGCAGTTATAATTACTTTTTTACCCCTTAACTTTCCTTCAGATGTTTCTCTTAAAGTTTGAAGGGTAATGTCTTGGATACTTGGAAATTTAGCCTTTCCTTCTTCTCTTTTAGGATCTATTAAAATAATACCATCATCTTTACACCTTTCGATGTTCTCTGAAACTGATTTATACATGGAATCATGCATTGATGGAACAAATATAATTGGTGTTGAATATCCATATGCAGTTATTAAAAGCGTGCTTATTGGATTATCTGCAATTTTATATGCAAACTTGCTTATTAAATTAGCTGTAGCAGGAGCAACTAATATTAGATCAGCTTGTGCATATTTAACATGCTCAATATCTCCAGTGAGTTCCAAGACAACATTCTTGCCAGTTGCAAACTCCATGGCATTTGGATGTATTATTTTGCATGCATCATCACTCATGAAACATGTAACATTCATTCCCTGCCTTTTAAGTTCCCTTACAAGTTTTACAGATTCAACTGCAGCAATACTACCTGTAACACATACCACAATTTCCATCGATTTCCCCTCGTTTCAGTTTCTGTCAACTACAACAACGGTTTCTTGTTCGGTAAGCATTTTTATTATATCATTGAGGATGTCAAGTCTTCCAGGAAGTTTTCTTGAATCTTCTCTCATTACCCTTACCTTGAACTTTTCTTCACCATCTGTTCCATAGACAACATTTATACCCGATACCCTTGCAGGGGCCAGTATATCCCTAGCAACTGCACGGAGGTCTGAATCTTCACCAACTACTCTAATCTTTTTCCCCACAGTTCTTGAGAGTTCACGTACTATTTTTCCACTCTTTCCTATGAGTTTTCCAACCTGGTCCTTCTCTGTGATTATTATAACAATATCTCCAATTTCAATGGTCTTTTTAAAACCTAATTTACCTTCACCGAGTTTGAAAAGTACCTTAGCAATGTCCAAGTCGAGTTGGGATATCTCACCACTTTTAAGCTTGTTCTCACAACCCTGACATAAAATTCCACTTTTTAAACAGACATCGCATACTGGCAATACCATTTACATTCCTCCTTTATTGTTATTTGATGATCATAATGTTTAATTGATACCCTTATTAGAATCATCAACTGATTTACCTGTAAACTTGAAATTACATCCAATTAATAAATCGTTTATGGCCTTTTTATGAAGATTTTATCCATGAAATCTTTTTTATAAATTTGTGGATACAGAACCTATCTTAAACTCATTGAAGTTTTAGATAATCTTCATTTTGCACATCATCTTTACATGTGATGCAACTAAATAAAAGCAGATAAATTTGGCTCTTTTTAAGGCTCTTTATCAGTATTATAAAGATAGTAATTTTAACAGATATAATTGTATTGAAGTTACTAATATATAATTTTGCATTGATAGAATATTGTTTACTAAATGAATATATTTTAATTGAAAAATTATAATTTGAATTTATTTTGGATTAAAATAATAAAATGAAAAATTTAATGAATTTACTTGAAACTATTTATTACAAGGTTAAAATTATTTTGTTGGGCTTGAAAATCTGCTGATTTAGCACTAAAGAGTACAACATATATATTACCATTTTTATTGAACCATACAGCACGATATTCCTTTTGATCGTCAGTATTAGATTTATATATGTTTTCAAGGGCAATGCCACCATTTATCGTTAAATTCCCCTCAGATACTTCCTGATAACCTGTTGTATTGAAAAATGATTTATAATTTGCCGCATACACATCAGTAAGGTTACTTCCTTTTGAAACATCCGGTTTTTGAACTACTACCCTTGTTGTAGGACTTCCATTTTGAATAGTATTTGGATCTGCAAGAGCTACAACAGCGTTTGGAGAAGTTGTGTTAGCAAGTTCCCATACTCCAGGATAAGTAAATGAAACATTGTTTTGATTGTAGGTCTTTGTTGCATTGGATTGTTTATTGTCAGATATACACCCAGATGCTAGAACAACAAAAAACAAAAGAACAATTACCAGAATTACTTGGTTTCTCAATTTTTCACCTTCATAAAGTAAAAAGAGTTAAATAGAACTCTAAATTAACCTGAATTATTGTTATTCGTATTTTTAGTTGGAGTAGTAGAATTTTTAGTTGAAGTCTTCTTTATAATGGTTGTTGTTTTTGTTGTGTTCTTTGTTAAAGTTGTGTTCGTGGTTGTATTGTTCACAACGGGAAATGCACTGTCATTAACAGTCATACTAGCTCCTGACGAATTATTTGCAGGCAAACTCATTGCATACACCCCGTAACCTGTTCCAACAAAGAATGCTAAAACTAAAAATACCAATAAAGATACCTTTCCTCTCGACATTCCAGAACTTTTGGTTTGACTAACAGGGGCTGTTTTCGGAGTGGTAACATATTTTTTTATTAATGCTTCCTTCTCCTCAATTTCATCTTCTTCTTTCTTTTTGTCTGACCAATAATCAAGTGATTTTTCAGAGACATCTTTGCCCTGAAGTCTTTTTATGCGGTCAGCTGCTAAAATCGTGCTTAATTTGTCATCTAAAACTCTTTTTTCAAGATCATACTGCCTTTTAGAAACTTTACCTTCACTAAATTGTTTTTCTAGCTTTTTTAAGCTATTTAATAATTTTTCTTTATCTGAAACTATCTCAATCCTCTCCTTCCTTAGGATATGAACCTAATACTTTTATATATCCTACCTTGGATCTTATAATATTTAAAATATACCTGATCAATTCATCTGTCCTATGGCCCTCTAAATCAACAAAAAAGATGTAATTACCAAGTTTTTCTTTTGAAGGTCTTGATTCAATTTTTGTTAGATTTATGTTATTGTCTGCAAACAATCCAAGAATTTCGTAGAGTCCTCCAGGTTTATCCTCTACAATTGAAAAAACAATAGAAGTTTTATCATTTCCTGTTTGTCCATGATCTTTTTTGCTTATAACAACAAATCTTGTAACATTATTTTTATAATCTTGAATATCTGTTTCTACAATTTTAAGTCCATATATTTCTGCAGCCCGCTTAGTTCCAATAGCTGCAGAATTATTATTTCCCTTCACCATCTCTGCAGCAGCAGAAGTACTCGGGGTAGCATTAACAACCACATTCAACGATTCAATAAAATTTCTGCATTGTGAAAGTGCTTGCATATGAGAATTCACGAATTCAATATTGTTTATATTAGTTTTAGGATTAATCAAAAGGTTGTGACTTACTGGAATAATAATCTCACGTTTTATCTTTAGATCATAATCATGAACCAATAGATCGAGGGTGATACCAACAGGACCTTCAATGGAGTTTTCAATAGGTACCACACCCACGTCAACTTCATTCTTTTCAACTGCATCGAGAACTTGAAGGATAGTATCAAATGCAACGAGATTATCTCCAACTAAAGCTGCAGCCTCTTCAGTAAATGTACCTACAGGACCTAAGAAGCCAATTTTACCCATGAATTTAGAATAATTTTCTGAAAAATTTTTAATAATTTTTTCATTTTGCTCACTGTCTTTAATGGATTTATTATTTTTTTTGATGATCTTGATGTTATCTTTGGTCAATACAACCCACCCCTGAGAAAATTTGATATCCTGTCAGTTGTAGATTGATGTACCCTCCTTATAATTGCTTTTCCATCTTCAAATGAATGAACAGTTGCAACAACCCCAAGATCTCGAAGGTAGCGAACAAAATCTTCTGCCTCATTCATATTGTCAACATGGATTATAATGTTCTCAGATGCAAGATTATCATTGGCAACATGTTTTATTGTATGTATCATTGGATAGAGTATTGATTCCCCTATCATGTGAGCCCTATGCCTGATCTCATCTTCTGACTCATTTAGTTCGTATGCTTGAAATCCCTCTCTAATAACTCTACTAAAGAAAAAAGATCTGCCAAAATCAAACGGATAAGTAAACGCATATTGTAATTCACCATTATGAGCTTGAGATGATGTATACTTAAGTGGATCAATTTCCATTGAGGGATCTTTAATAACTACTCCTTCTCTATTATCCTTTCCAAGTTTAAAAACCAAATCAAAGATTTTTTTAGGAGCATCTTCAATATCCATGATCTCAAAAAGTTTCACACCAGGAAGACCATAAAATTCAAGAATTTTAATTTTATCCGGGATAGACATTGCATTGTTAGAAGACTTTTCTCTTATATCGAATATTCTGAATCCAAGATTTCCAATCTCCCTGTAATGATGTGTCACATAAGGATTTTCTGTGCCAACCATTTCACCGCAAATAACTAGTTCGGGATGATCATTAAAAAATTCATCCATATCCATGATTTCCGGGGCTTTTTTAGTGGTATATGGACATACATAACCTCCTCGAGTGAAAGCTATAATCCTATTATTGATCAATGCTATTCTAACATTATAACCGTTCATTTTTTCTTCTACGGCTACTTTCTGATCAAAATGGATTCTAAGGGAAGGTTCAAGCATTAATGTTCTTCTTATTTTTGGAAATCCCCGTATTATCTCGACTTTATCCCCAAAACATACCATGGTTCCTGATTCTATTTTTCCAACAGATTTCCGGAATAGGAGACCATTAATACCTTGACTTTCATAAAATTTGATGTTACCATTTTTAAATGACCTTTCTATATTGGCTTTTTCAACATCTAGGATCTCTGGAAGTACATTACTGATAAAAATGGGCATTGGTGTTTCATAACTATAGTTACAGTGGTTGCATTTTAAAAAAAAGTTTTTGTGGGAATTTGTTTTTCCCACTCGTATTTGCATTGGTGAACTGCATTTTGGACATTCTATAGTCTGAATTCAACTTACCTCCTCAAGTTCCACAACAAAATTGATTAAATCTGTTTTTGTAATAATGCCTTTCAGCTTTCCATCGAGTTCAACTGGAATTCCACTGATACGATTTTCAAGCATTACAGTTGCAGCTTGTTCAAGTGTTGATCCACCATCAATGGTTTTTACGTTTTGAGTCATTACATCTCCTACAAGAAGATTTCTTATACGGGCATTTTTATACTTGTCAGGTACAATCTTTTTAAATGATATCATTGCATTAGCTACATCCTTTGCAGTTATTATACCTTCTAAAATATCCTCTTCAACAACAGGAAGTCTTCCTACTTCTTTATCTATTAAACATCTCCTTGCATGCACAAGTCTGTCGCTGGGACTTACTGTAACAAGATCAGTTTCCATTCTATCATCAATATTAGTTGAATTGAATGGTTTACCCTTGCATATCTCAAGAAAATCTGTTTTTGTAAGCATTCCCACGATTTCGCAGTTATTTATAACGGGCATTCCATCAATTTTATTTTTTATCATGGTTTCGGCGGCAATTCCAATATTTTGAGTGCTTTCAATAACCACTGGATCCTGTTTCATAACAGTTGAAACATGGAAATGTGATGGTGGGAGGTTTCCATACTTTGATGATCCTAATCTAAGAGCTATATCCTTTTCAGTGACAATTCCAACCAGTTCCCTATGATGATCTGTATTGATATTCACAACAGGAAGTCTGGAGATTTTATGCTTTTTCATCAGTTTTAGGGCATCTTGGATGTTCTGATCCTTATCCACATGAACAACTTCTTCTTTCATTATGTCTTTAACGTGCATTTTCATCCCCCTAAACATTTGATCTCAATAATTGACTATCTGAAATTATCAGTGCTTATTGTATACCTCTGATAAGATCTGTTTTAGTAATTACTCCGACTAGTGTATCTCCATCAACTACAGGTAGACCACTAATATCATTTTCAACCATCTTGTCTGCAGCAATAGTTGCATCTTCACCACCTGAAATGTTTACCAAGTGATTCTGCATTATATCCCCAGCTGTCATCATTGAAACCATCCTAACATTTCTTTTACTTTTTCCATCAGAGTTTCTTATGAAGTATATCTTTTCAACATTTACACCAGTTTCAGGATCTTCAACATAGGCAAATGAGATGTTTTCTGGAGTTATAATTCCCACAGGTGTGTTATCACGAATAACAACGATTTTTCCTATCTTATTATCTTCCATTGTACTTATAACATGTGCAATGCTATGATTTTCATTTACTGTGATTACATCACTTGTCATAAGATCGGAAACTCTCCATTTACCCTTTAATTTATCAGTATATACTTTCATAAGGTCAGTTTTAGTAAGTATGCCTGCGATACCATTATCATCCACTATAGGTATTGATCCAATGTTGTTCTTAATCAGAAGTTCGATGGCTATATGTATTTCATCATTGGGATTGGCTGTTATAGGATCTGTACTCATGATCCTTCTGATGGATATTTTATCAATAGGCCTACTTTTCCATTTTGGGCCATTTCCTTTGAGTTTACGGGTTAAATCCTTTTCAGTAACCATTCCAACAGGTTTTCCTTGTCCATCAACCACTACTAATTTGCTGATTCCATGTGAGAGCATCAGGTTCCTTGCATGTCCCACTTGCTCATTTTCCTGAACAACAAATACTTCAGGGTTCATTACTTCTTTAATTTCCATCATTCAACCACCTCGATCTTATGGCAGATATTAAGAACCTAAAATATACAAATAAAGGGATTATAGTCCCAAATTTTTATAATTTGTTCACAGCCTTCAGTATATCACTTTCAGTTATGATGCCTTCTAGATTTCCATTATTGACAACTGGTAATCCTCCAATTCCTTCCTTTATCATTGCATCACACAAATCTCCAAGTCGTGTATTGACTGTGGTGGCTACAACAGTTTTTTCCATTATCTCAGTTATGGTTGTATTCAAAACATCTTCTGCATCATTTGAAACCATTTTATCAAATGCACTATTCTTTCCAAGGAATTCTAAAATATCAGTAGCTGTTACAATACCCATTATCTTATCTTTCTCTGGATGGGAGGTTCTACGATCCTCTCCCACAACAGGGATCCTTCTAAGTTTATTTCTAACCATTATTTTAGATGCTCCCTCTATTCGGGTTCCAGGGGTTGTTGATATTACATTTTCAGTCATGTATTCCCCAACCAATTCATCTGTTAAAACTCCAGAAAGCAAAACAACAAAGTCTCTCTCTGAAACTATTCCAACCATCTTCTTTTCAGCATCCACTACTGGTAAAGCACCAACATCTTTTTTTTTCATTTTGGTTATTGCATCTTTTATTGAATCTTTATGGCTTAAAATTTCTACATTTCTAGTCATTATTTCCTTTACAGATTCATTTATTGCTCCAAGGAAATTTCCAGGGTATTTTTCTTCCAGTATTTTGTACTTGTCCCCTCCTCCTAGGAAGTCAAGAATATCCATGGATGTAACAATTCCAAGTATTTGACCTGTTCCAGGGTTAGTTATTGGAAGCCTTCTGAATTTGTTTTTAACCATGATTTCAGCTGCTTCTTTAATGGTGGTGCTCTGTGGTGCTGTTACCACCGTTTTTTTTGCGATGCTCATAACATCCCCTTCATGTTCTGAGGCATGGGACTCAAATTCCAGTGGACCTCTATCTCTTGATTTTACTAAATTTATGGTTTCTTTTCTTCTCATCAATACACCTCTTGTGAAAGATGATTTCTATCACCTTGAATATTTTTCCATGTTATCAAGCTACATTTGTAGTTTTCCTGGACATATCTAGTCGTTAAATATCCAGATGATTCAGGAAACGATCTGTTAACTAATCTTTTTTCAAATAAGTTAATAAATAAAGTACAAACTAATCTAAAAATTTTGAAAATAAGTTTAAATTTCATGACCACTTCTAAGATCAACTTAAATACGATCCTAATATATCTTCTCTTGCAACTATACCAATAATATTGGCTTCTCTTGCTCTGTGAGGCTCTTTTTTAATGTATACAGGATTTTCAACAACTGGAAGACGTCCGATATCGTATTGGACCATCAGTTCCGCAGCATCCTTTATACTGGTTTCGGGTGTGACGACAACGGGTGGTGTCACCATTACCTTTTCTACCTTGATTGATCTGTCAACTGCATCAAGACCAGTTCGAACATGTCCAGACTTAATTATGTCCTTACGGGTAATCATTCCAATAAGTTTAGATTTTTTCAATACAGGAAGTCCTGAAAAACCTGTTTCATCCATTTTGGACCATACTTTAGAGATATGATCATCATAATTAGCTTTTACAACATTCTTTGTGAAAATAGAATTAATATTCGGATTATGAGGCTTTACACCATTGTTCAGTAATTTTTTGATAATGTCTCCCATACTCAAAATACCTATTAAACACATATTCTCTGTTGATTTAACAACAGGTGCTTGTACAGCGTCTGATTTAATAAGTTTCTTGGCAATTTCTTCCATTGCCATTTCAGGGGTTGCTATAACTTTTGGGCGTTCCATTATCACTCTTGCTTCTATATTAGACTTGGTTGATGATAGGAACATTATGTCACCCCTTGTAATCATTCCTTCAAGATGGTTTTTGGATAAAACAGGAATTGAACGGAACCATCCCTCCCGGAATATTGATCTAACCTTTGTTAATTGGGTATCCACATTTACTGTAACAGGATCAGATGTCATGATATCTTCCACGATGCTCAAGTTTACTCATCCTCCAGATCTTCTTTACACTCTTCACATAAAAATTTCCCATCGAATGTATCAAGGTATTCAACGTAATTTCCACAAATCTCACATATGCCTGGTACGGATTTTTCAGATTCTAAATATTCCCTCTGATTTTCCATTCTAGCATTTTCAACTAGTAATTCTGTAAGTTCGGGTGAAACCATTAAAACATCCATCGATGTTAATATTCCCACTAAATTTCCATTATTTACTACAGGAAGTCTTCGAATATTATTTTTTGCCATCAGTCTTGCTGCCTGATTCAATTCACTTCCAGGGTCTATCAAAATAAGATTTTTGGTCATTATCTGACCTATGGTTACTTCACTTGCCAGTATATTCTTTGAAACTACTTTTTCAATGATGTCACTTTCAGTAATTAGTCCTTCGGGCTCTGTTTCGCTCTTAATTACCAGACTACCAATCTTGAACCTTGACATTAAAACAGCTGCATCCGCAATTGTAGTTTTGGGATCTGCCGTGATTACACTAGATGTCATTGCGTCGTGTACTGTTACCTTTGTATCCATCTCCATATTAAAACCTCCTACCTGACATTTAGAAGTTTATGAACTTGTGGTATGGTTAATACATCGATATATTTCCCTGCTTCTTCAGATATTTCAAATAGTTTCTGGCTACCATCTGCCCAAAGATCAAGAGGACTTACCGGTTGAATCACCATTGAAAACTTTGAAGTGTTTTGAACTTCATCGGCTATCTTTGAGGCAATTAAACCAATCATATCCACTTTTGTCTCGGGCATCACAACCACTTTACAGTATGTATTTATCTCTTCATCTCTTAATAGTTTTATGGATTTTAACTCCAAAGCAAATAGATCATCCCAATTTTTAGAAGCTTCATGTTCGGGTAATTTTATATCTAGAGATACATAATCCAATAAACCAGCAATTTTCTGTAATTCCCCCGGTAAAGAACCATTGGTCTCTAATAACGATTTGAATTCATTTTGTTCTAATATTTCTTTTATAAAATCTGAATGTAATAGTGGTTCACCACCAGTTAAAGAGATAGAATGAAAATCTGGAGTTATTAATTTATTAATTTTAAATAAAAGCTCTTCTGTAGATATTAAATCACCTAAAAGTGGGTCACGGCTTTTAGAGGTGTCACAGTAATTACAGTCAAGGTTGCAACCTGAAAACCTTATAAATATTTGTCTCCGCCCTATAAGGATTCCTTCACCCTGAATACTTGAGAAAACCTCGTTAACATGAGTTTTCATATTAAAACTCCTAAAATGGTTTTTAGTAAGAATTTTTTGTGAAATAAGCTCCCTGTCCTATTCCCTCATTAACACATATCTGAACACTGGAAATTTCACTATTTATTTCCTTTAAATCATGATAAAGTTCTTCTGCAAAATATTCAGATAGATCTTCAGCAGAGGTTGATTTAAGATCCAGAAGCAAACAGTCTTCAAGAGGTAACATATAATCTTTTTTCCCTATTGAAAATTCCACAGGACCTTTAAGATTTTTAAAATTAATATTAGGGTTTCTTATGGGTATAAGAACCCTGTGATCCATTCTTTTACACATTTTTCTTATAATATCCTTGACTTTTTTGAAATCAACAACAAATCCAAATTCTCCTGATCTTTCTCCATCAACAACAACATCAACTATGTACGAGTGTCCATGTATAACACCACATGATTCGTGTTTTGGAATCATGTGTGCTGAAGAAAATCTCAAATTTGCGTGAATACCGTTTATAACTATTTTCATAATGAAATACCTTCCATCTTCTTAAAATTTTAATTTAAATAAAAATATAGTTTAAAATACCTTTGTTTTACTAATATCTTCAGTAATTGATTCAATTTCCATTATATAATTTTTACAAATTTTTTCAGTGATATTACATATATCTTCATTAATCAAACCACAATCGAACAAACCTGCAGTCTCTACATCCTTCGGTGTTCCCTTTTCAGTCAAGTTCAGTGCAAAATGAATCTTCATGCTGCTAATGGAGCAAGTTGCAATTGAAACTGATAATTTTCCAATCTTATCATTCTTTGAACTTGACTTTTTGATGTAAAGATCATCACCCTTTCTTGATGTTCTTATTCCAAAATCATGAAGTATATCTTTAATAATCATAACAAGGATTCGTTGTCTATGGTAACACATGATAATATTTGCCGGCTGAACATCAAAATGTTCAACAATAAAATGTAACATATTGTTTCCCTCTATTTCAAGACCCACATCCTCAAAGTCCACCAAATGATCTGGTTCAATTTTCATTGGCCCCATCCAACTTACAATAGATGAATCCTTTATACCAAAAGTTCTAAAAGCCCACATAGGTTGAATCTGGCTTCCATCATAACAAGTTCTATCTTCAAGTTTCAAGTGTTTCATTGGTTCAAATCCATAAATTTGATTAAATTGGATATTTAATTTTGAGTGATTAATGATAATTGATTTACAATTTTATAAATGTTCTCGAAATATTTTTAGATACTATACAACTATAAATTCCTCATAATTAGTTTCAAGATTATAAATTCTATTAAAAATAATTTTAGATTCAATAAAATATATTTTCCATGTTTATAGATAAATATATCAATTTAATGGATTTCCACCTAAATTAAACCCTCATAATCTTATATTAAGAGTTTTTAAATGATTCCGTTTAGGGATATGCGTCTTTCTGCAGCTAATCTACCAAATAGTCTATTAAAACTTATTTTTATCCTAATTTAGTATTCTTAAATTGAATGACATATATTGCCCACAATATATGGAATTATTCTAGATTTAAGTCCTTTATAATCCCTAATATTCTCTAAACACCTTTAAGATCCTTATTATATTTTACTCTCAAAACTAACATATTTAATAATGTTGCATATAGTTAAATTAATCCATGAGAGCCAGACCCCGAGATTTTATACATACTACCGATGATCTGTTCTTTGCAACCACAACATATTTACATCCCGATGATCGGATCATTTCATTTTTAAGGTACATACCAGATCAAAATGGGGACCGTTCATTAAATGGTATAAAATATTCCAAAGTGGACTCAAAACAGGCCTATGAGTTTTTAGGGAAGAATTTTCCAGAATATCTTTTTGACTGCGATATAACAAATGTTTTAATGATGGGTGTGCCCACTGAGAAAGTAGAGCAAATACTACGGCCTAATTATCGTCTTAAAGAGATAATAGAATCTTCAAACAGAGATAAACTACTCAATAATGTTGTAAAACTTGCAAATATATTCCATGAAAGTACAGGAATCGGTTATGATAAAATGGGTATTTCCGGTTCTATACTTCCAGGATTGTACAATCCAAATGTATCTGATATGGACTTCGTTATTTATGGACTCAAAAATCATAGAAAAGTCATGGAAGCCTTTGCAGATATTAAAAAAGAAAATGGTCCCCTCAAAGGTATTGAAGGAGAATATTGGAAACGGCTTTACGAAAAAAGAATAAAAGATAATTCTTTAACCTATGAAGAGTTCAGATGGTACGAAAACCGCAAACACAACAGGGGTATTTTGGATGGCACATTGTTTGACATCCTTCAAACTCGAGATTGGGAAGAGATCAAAGGAAGTTATCGTGCAATTAGATATGAACCAATGGGATGTATCGAAATAGATTGCACCGTTAAAAATGCCCTTGCAGCATACGATAATCCTGCAGTATATCAAGTTGAGGATGTAAAAGTAATTAAAGGAGCAAATGTTCCTATAACCGAAGTTGCTTCGTATACACATACCTATGCCGGGCAAGCAATGGAAAATGAACGTATAACTGCTCGTGGCAAACTTGAAAAGGTTATTGGGGAAGATGTTAATTACAGACTTGTAGTTGGAACAACAAGGGAATCTATTGGAGAATATATCAAATTAAAAAATTTAAACCTAAATATTAATAATTAAAATATCAGATAACTTTTGTTATATTCCTTATTAATCTACTTAATTAAAACTAGAAGTTATTATTTGGGGGGTAATTTTGATGGATAATGTTGTGAATATTGGACTTATTGGTTTCGGAACAATTGGAAGTGGAGTTGTTGAAACCATTAATAAAAACATTGATCTTTTTGAGAATAAAGTAGGAAAGAAAGTAAAACTAAAAAAAGTTGTTGATCTGGATATTACTACTGACAGAGGTGTAGAAATTTCCAGTGAAATACTTTCAACTGATATTAATGATATCTTAGAAGATCCAGAAATTGAAATAGTCATAGAACTCATTGGAGGATACCAACCCGCACTTAAATTTATATTAAGGGCCATGGAAAATGGTAAGCATGTAGTGACTGCAAATAAAGCATTACTTGCCAAACACTGGACTGAAATTATTTCTTCAGCACAAAAAAACCATGTGAGAATATGTTTTGAAGCCAGTGTCGGTGGTGGAATACCACTGCTTCAGCCACTAAATGAAAGTCTTTCAGCTAATCATATAATTTCCAGTTATAGCATAATTAATGGAACTGCAAATTATATACTCACCAAAATGTCTGAAGAAGGCAGAGATTTTGATGATGTTCTCAAAGAAGCACAGATAAAAGGTTATGCCGAATCAGATCCTACTTTTGATATTGAAGGAGATGATACGGCTCAAAAACTTATAATACTTACCATAATAGGTTTTGGTGTTTATATCAAGCAGGAAAACTTCCATGTTGAGGGCATAACAAATATTACACAAGAAGATATTAATTTTGCAAAGAATGAACTTAATTGCTGCATTAAACTACTTGCAATTTCAAAATTAGTTGATGGCAAGTTAGAAGTTAGGGTACATCCAACACTCGTGCCAAATGATCATCTTCTTTCAAGTGTGAATGGTGTATTCAATGGAGTGTACCTTGTTGGAGATATTGTTGGGCCTGTTATGATGTACGGTCCAGGAGCCGGTATGATGCCTACAGCAAGTGCTGTGGTAGGTGATTGCATAGACATAATCGAGAATATGGAAAAACCAGTACTTTATGGCCCATCAACTACATCGGTCAAAGCAATTGGTAACATAACAGATTTAAAATCTAAATATTATATCCGCCTATTAACCGATGATAGGCCCGGTGTGCTCCATGAAATATCCGGAATCCTCAGCCAGCATAATATAAGTATTGGTTCAATGACTCAAAAACAGCAAGATGAGACTAAAGGAATTCCTATCTTTATGGTGACACATACTGCACTTGAAATGGATATGATAGAAGCTATCCATAAAATTGATCAATTAGATTGTGTCAAAGATCAAACTCATTTTATTAGGGTACTTTAATTATTTTATTTTTTTTGTAATTTTTTAATCGATAAATTTAATTATAGTTAATACAATAATATTAAAATGTATTAATTCGGGTGATAATTATGATTACTGTATCGCTGATAAACGAATATTTGTACTGCCCCTTGAGGGTTTACATAGAATTTGATAATCCAGAAATACATAACACTTCAATTGTAGCGTATAAATTATCTCGTGAAGCATTCAGGGGTTTGAAGAAATCCTAAAAAGAAATTTATGGACATTAAAAGGTAGAATGCAATTTACGGAAATATTAGAAGAGATTTTCAATGATGTTCCAGAGTATTTGGAAACTGTTTATTTGAAATTTGAAGATGAAATAATTGATGATGAAGTTGGTATTAGATTCGAAAGCTTAAAGGAAGATCTGAAATACAATTCATGGTTAATAGCTATAAAAAGTCAAAAAATATTAAATAGCGGAATAAATGGTTCTGATGCCGTAGATATGCTTTTTCCACCATGTTTAAATGAATTTGCAATTGAAGATAAGGAAGATGGGCTTTTTGGAAAGGTAGATAAAATAGAAATTATTGATGGAGTGTATTATCCAATTAAATTTAAAACAAGTTTACCTCCTTTAAAAGGTGTGTGGGATTCCGATGCATTACAAGTAACAGCTTATGCTATTTTAATGGAATATGAATTTAATAAAGAAGTACCAGTGGGTTTTGTCAACTACATAAAATTAGGATCTAAAAAACCAGTTCTAATTAATTCATATATAAGGGAAAAATTCTTGAATGTTTACAACGAACTTTCAGACATACTATACAATGATTATGTTCCTGAAGTTGTTAAAAATCATAAAAAATGCCTTGCTTGTAATTACTCTGAAATATGTGATTATAATGTAGGATAATCTTAAATAATTAATAATAAAAAAAATGGTTTCAGTTTGATCTGATCATAGTTAGAACCATCTTAAATCTTTCAATTGCTTTAAGTGCATGAGGATCATTTGCAGGCATAATAATCATTTCTCCTTTTTCTACTATGTTGCTATTATTAGAAATGATAATTTCTGCTTTACCATCCACTACTTGTACCATTGCATCAAATGGGGCGGTATGTTCGCTTAATCCTTCACCTTTATCAAATGCAAATATTGTAACTGTTCCTGTTTCTTTTCTAATGATCTCACGACTAACTACAGCATTTTCTTGGTAATCTATTAAATTTTCAACCTTAAATGTCTTACCTAATAGTTCATTGGACATTATATACACCTCAACTAATATTTATGGATTAAAATTCTGATTTGTTTTCTCTATATGATTGTACAATTCATGTGAGAATCGAATAAATTCAAGCATGGCGGTTATATAATCTCTTGCAGCATCAACATCATTGAGATCATATTCCTTCTTGGACATCATATCTTCAAACCGATTTTCAAACGATTCTTCAATTAAATTCATTAGGAATTCTTCTAATACAGTTTTATCCCCTATTTCAATTGCTTCTTCTGCCTTGTTGATCACAGGTCCCCAGTTTAGACCAGAATGTTTTATTCCATTGTAAGATTTTCCATCCCCCAACATATGCAATCTAACCGCAGTTTCAAAAAACCAGTAGTCAGCAACTTCAGCTGCTTCACCACTGAGTTCTCTTACAATAACCACCCTATCAAAAGCATCTCTTAACTCTCTTTCATACTCCTTTTTTATATAGGGAATTACATAATTTATATTTTCCATTTCTAATGCGAGTTCAGCGGCTGTTACAACCGGCCCATCCATTGTATCACAAAGCGGTGCCATAATTAATATCCCTCATACTTGTTTAGTACAAACATACCCTTTATCATTCCATGAAAAAAAATAAATTTTTTTCTAACCAATATCTAATTTATATTTAAGTTTCTTTCAAAATATAGAATTTTTGGTTCATACAGCAAAAATGATGATATTCCTAATTTGATGGATAAATAATGACATTCATATTTTTAATTAAAGCATAAAAATATAAATCCATAGTAATATATTATAAATGGTGATTTTATGGAAAAGAAGACAGAAGAGCTAATGAAAAAGTGTGAAAATCTAGATGATACAACAGTTATGGGTTCATGTCAAGTACTTTTGGATATGATGAAGGAAAAAAATGTTAAACTAGAGGATGACCCAGAGCAAACATATCTTGGAATGGCTGAAAACCTATCTCCTAAAGATCTTTCTAAAGTACTTGAAATGGCATTAAAAGTTAGAGAAAGCGGAGAAATAAAAGATGTTGAGCTTAAAAATGCTGCAAGTAGGATAATACGAGCAATAGAAATGAGCTAAAATTATTTTCTATAAATTTAATTTTAATCTTACTTTAATTATTTTTTTAAATACCTTTAAAAGCTGTTAGTTCATGCGAATTACATATCAACGTTAGAATAATTCTGTTTTTATTTAACTAAAAATATAAATCTCTGAAAAACAATTATATATTAGGTGTTCATAATGGATGATAAAAAAAACCAAGAACTTATGGCTAAATGTGAAACTATGAAGGATGATCCAGCTTTAATGAAAGAATGTAAAATTATGCTGGATACAATGGCTGAAAAAAAGGTTGAATTAGAAGACGACCCTAACCAGGACTACACCAACATGGCAGAAAATATTTCTGCAGATGATGTTCCTAAAGTACTGGAAATGGCGCTTAAAATAGCTAAAAGTGGAAAAATTAAGGATCCAGAAATAAAAATAGCAGCAGAAAGGCTTATTAGAACCTTAGAACCCCTTTAAAAAAACTACTGGTTAAAATTTCTTTCTCCCAATTTTTTTTATATCAAAAATTGCTGTTTCAGCTACAGCCATAACTGCCATTACACCTGCTTGAACAGGATCTGTAACTACAAGATCCGCCTTTTCAGTTACACTTCCAGGCATATTGAGACTTATAACAATAACATCGTGTTCAGTTTTTATTTTTTCAATACAGGTGGTTATTCTACCTCCCATAAGAGACCCAGCTAAAACTAGAGCGCCAATTCTTGGAAGTCTTCCTACTGCTGAAACTGCTTCTGCAAGTTCGTGTTCTCCAACTAACGGGATGGTATCTACGCTTATCCTTTCGCCCCTGATGTTATGACGGTCTGCCTCAGTTATGGCACCTTGTGCAACTTGTGCTACCTGAGCTCCACCACCTATAATTATTATTCTCTTTCCATATATCTCACTCAGAGAACGGTGGGTTTCAACGTTATCAACATTTCCATGGGTACGAATGTTTTTTGCAAGGGTTTCTATGTCGTCCACATCTTCCAATTCCATATAAACAGATGCAGATTCATCTTTTTCTATGAAAAGGTGAGTATATGAAATATTTATCCCACATTTAGCCATCATATCCGTTATATCTCGCAATACTCCCGGTTTATTGTGGGCTTTGATGGTTATTGCATCCTCTTTCATAGTATCTCCTTTCAATTAATTGTTATTTATATTTAAGTTTGCTTCTATCTAATTAAATTATTCTTTATTCGCTACATTTGAGCCATATCCTGATATTTTACCTGTTAATTCTTTTACTTCAACTCTAATTAATGCTAGATTGTTGAGAGAAGTTTTTGAATATTCAAAATTTGCATTTTTGGAATATTTGGCCATTATAATGTCTAGGGCTTCTTTTTTCTTTTTTGAATCTTCTATAAAATATGCATATCCCCATCCAACAACACTTTTGTATTTCATTCCCCATTTACATGGATTTTGGTCTTTCACAAGCTCAATATTTATCTCAACCCTAAATGAAACCCTATTGTTAACTTTTAAGATTTCTATCTTTTTTCCTTCATTTGAAGAGTGGAGGTATAAAGTCTGATTTTTGTATCCAATGTTCATGGGTACTATTTAAGGACTGTTATTACTTGATAACGCCAATATGCAATGATCTGCTTCTTGTAATATTGCTTCAATCATATTTTTATTCTTTATTTCCTTCTCCTTTCTTCTCATCTTCCAATCCTCGATCTATTATACTCTATAATCAGTTTTCTATAAAATAAATTATTTGCAAGATTTTATCCTAATGTTGGAGAATACCCCATCCGTGAGGGTGGGGATGAATACAACCATAATATATTAATAATAATTTAGCAATAAATAATATTATGTTAAGAGCATATAGATATCGAATGTATCCGACTAAAAACCAAGAAGAAATGGTTAACAAACATTTTGGAGCATGTCGATACGTGTATAATTGGGGATTAGAATATAAAATTCGAACATATAAGGAAACATGTAAATCAATATCCCGTTTCGCTCTTAACAAAGAAATAACAACACTCAAACAAAATGAAGTATGGCTCAAAGAAATTAACAGTCAATCATTACAAGGAGCTACCCTTAACCTTGATAATGCATTCACAAGATTTTTCAGAGAGAAAAAAGGATTCCCACATTTTAAATCAAAAAAAAATAGAGTACAATCATTCAATGTACCACAGAATTACAAAGTTGATTTCGCTAACAATGAAGTATACTTTCCAAAGATAGGATGGGTGAAAACAAAATTACATAGACAATTCAAAGGCAAACAACAAACAGCAACAATCTCTAAGACAAATACTGGTAAATATTATATCAGTATTCTAATTAATGACGAACAATCTTACCTGAAAAAGTAAAATTCAATCAGAAAACCACCATAGGATTGGATATGGGATTAACCCACTTCTTAATCACTAGTAAAAGTGTTAAGGTTAATAATCCACGACCACTTAAACAACAGTTGAAACGACTTAAACATGAACAACGAAAGTTATCACGTAAACAGAAAGGTTCAAATAATCATAATAAACAACAAATCAACCTATCAAAGATTCATGAACGAATACGAAACATACGTGAGGATTTCCAGCATAAACTTAGTAAATCTATTGTATGTGAGAACCAAGCAATAGCAATAGAGAAATTAAATATTAAAGGCATGCTACGAAACCATAACCTAGCACAAAGTATAAGTGATGTTGGCTGGGCAGGGTTCATAGATTGTACTTGTGGAGAGGGATGATTAATTTTATAACCTTAGGAGGTTGAAAAATGGGTGAATTTGTTGAGGTTGCATTGGTGGATGAATTAGATGATGGAAACATGCTGATGTCAAATATTAATGGACTAGAAATACTTGTTACAAGGGTTGGAGATAATTATTATGGTGCGGATAACCGTTGCCCACATATGGGGGTAATCTTTCAGGGAGGGAAACTTGAAGGAACAATTGTAACTTGTCCAAGACATCACAGCCAGTTTGACTTGACTGATGGCCACGTAATACGCTGGACAGATTGGACTGGACTTAAATTAACTGCTGCTAAAATATTCAAGTCCCCACGCTCTCTTAAAACCCATCAAGTCAAGATAAAAGAAGATAAAATATGGGTAAAGATAGACTAAATCAATTAATATTTTGTTTATTATGATTTTTTACAAAAATCAGCCATTTCATTCATATCATAAAAAATCCTGCAGAAATATTTACATGCAGTTATTAATTCCGATTCACCTTCAGTAGTTAATGAATAAATTTTATTGGTATCTGTCTTAATTAAACCTGTATTCTTCAATTCTTTTAATGCAGGATAAATGGTACCGGGACTTGGTTTAGATCCCCTTCTTATTTCCAATTCTCTACCAATTTGAGCCCCATTCATGCTTTTCCTGTTGAGAATCCATAGTATTAGATAAGATAAATATCCCTTCATTTCGCAGCAAGCCATGTGGAATGTATTGGATGTCCAACTAATTAACTTTATGTTTTTTATTGCATAACCGATATTTACAGCAATTAAATATTAGAATTAAGAATTCGAAAAAAGTAAAATCCATGATCAGATAATTTCAAGATGTAATATTGAATTTGATAATTCTTTTAATTTTAGGCGGCTTGTTAACGTATTTTTTTAGAGGGTATTATTATTTCTTAGGGTTACAGAAGAATTATTTAATAAAGAACCTTGATATCCTAAATTAGATATTAGCGAATAGGATTCGTCGGGGTCAGAAGTGTTGAGTACATCCAATACTCCTTCTTCGTTGTTTGTATATGCAGATATTGCATTGTTCACAGATGTTACTTCAGTTACATTATGGCCCATTGGATTTTGAAATGAAAAGCCAATGCATCTAAATTATCAGGATTTAATGAACTAAAAGACGATACTAAAGCAACTACTATTAAAATGAATATGATCCCCAAAATCTCAATATCATATCTCATAAACAACACCACATAATACTATGGTAATAATCACATATGAGATTTATTATTCGTTATGAAACAGAGTAAAATTACTTCTCTTTTCTTGAAGTGGGAAATATTAAAAGAAAAAAACCTTTATTTATATTGAAGATTTCAATTTATTGAAAACCAAAATAATTTTAATTATATAAATTATTCATATGTTAATTTAAGGTTATAATTGTAATTCTTACATTAATATGTAAACAAAGTAAGAATTTATCAGGAATAAAACAATGAAAAAGGATTCAATATTATGAATAAGTTAAAAATAAGATGAAATATCTGTAATTAGGGATATTATGGAGTTTTTTTCATCGAACATCCAATATTTTCATTGTTCTTACTATCTTCCATGTTTTAAGAAACATTATTTTGTATAATGAAAAATTTATACTAACGAACGTTAGTTTTATATACTATGTCAGCAAACTGTAACTAACGATTTCTTCGATACCTTATCCAGGTAGACATTTTTGTTTCTATAATAAGATTTTTATATTTTTGATTCTAATGTAGTTTTATGATTAAAACTCCTACTGTTTTTGTTCTAGGTGCTGGTGCAAGCATACCTTACGGTTATCCTTCAGGAGAGAAATTACGTGAAGAAATTTGTCATGAATTAGAAGATCCTTCACATCCTTATGGACTTAATGCTTCAAAGTCAAGGATTCTCTGAGAAAGAATTTTGGAGTTCAGTTCTTCTTTATCCTCAGGAAGATTATGACTAACAAGATTTTTAAAATGATCAAAAGCTTATCAGATTATATTTAAATTTAAAAAGTTTTCTACGATTATCCCATGGATTCCATTAGGGCATAGAAGTACTTTGAATCCTTAGTTTTATATAATTGATACCATGCTTCCAATGTTTCAACTTTCATTACATTTATTCTTTTTAATACTTCATATGAAAACTCTAATGGTGCAATACCACTAGCAGTTATTAGATTATCATCTGTAACTGCTGGTTGATTCAAATAAAAATTCTCTCCACCGTATTTAGAACAAAACAATTTTAAAAATTCAATGTCATTACTGGTATGATTTCTATTGTTTAATAATCCTTCATTTGCTAGGGCAACTGTGGCTCCGCAAATTGCTGCAATAATTACTTTTTTATCTATAATACCTAAAACAATATCTATTATTTTTTTATTTTCCTCTTGCATCCATGTATCTGCTCCAGGTAAAATAAGTAAATCATCTTCCTTAAACTTGATATTATCAATACTCTCATCTGGAGTAATTATAATACCTCCCATTGTTTTTATAGGTTCAGTAGTATTCCCAATTTTTATAAGCTCTACAGGAGGTCTTTTTTTATCCAAATATCTGCCACTGTTCAGTTCCGCGGTTAAATAGCTGATTTCCCAATCTGCTAATGAATTTAATACGTATATATACACTTTCATAATATTTCCTTAAGCATTAGTGTTTATAATTTTATCGTTTTCTGAGTAAAATTCTTGAAAAAAAAATTTTTGATATTTTTTATTTTTTGATTTATTTGACTAACGTTCGTTCGTTAGCTTTATATTGTAGTTCAATAATAGTATAGTGCAACAACCTAACAAGTGTTCGTTAGTAATATAACTTTTTAAATTTCTATGAATTTTTTAGGTTATGTTAACAGTATAGCGGACTAACGAACGTTAGTAAGGAGATGAAAATTTGAATAATAAAAAAAATACCTCCAAACCTGATGAAAAATCAACTAAAGACAAAATATTCGATGTATCAGTAGATTTATTTTCAAAAAAAGGTTTCGATGCAGTATCCATGAGGGAAATAGGAAGAGAAGTAGGCATAAGGGAGAGTTCAATTTATAACCATTATAAAAATAAGGAAGCCATATTAGATGCCATAATAAACTTTTTCCTATCTGAACTTGAAGCCAGCGGTCTGCCGGAAGAACAAATGGACGAATTAATAGCCACAAGTCCAGACATGTTCTTTAAAATTGGAGCAAAGACATTCATTGAACGAATGTCAACTCCAAAAACAGAAAAAATATGGAGGATCATATCTATCGAAGTATTCCATAATAAGAAAATTAGAAAATTTTTCGTGGAAGAGCTTCTTGAAACTCCCTTAAAGAGCTGGGAAGCAATATTCACTAAAATGATGGAAGAAAATCTCATAAAACAGTACGATCCAAAAATACTAGCACGTGAATATTTTTCTTATGCAATATTTCTCTACTTCGAATACTTCATACTCAAATACGATACAGATTACACATCATTCATGGATTTAGCATGGGATAAAATGGCAGATCATGCAAAATTCATTTTAGATTCAATAAAAATAGATAGTATTTAACATCCTCTTAATAAATAAAAATGAAAAAATATAATAAAATCAACCAAATGACTACTTTTATATACATTATATATTTAACCCAAATAATTTGTAAATAATTTTTAATTTAAAACTAAATAACGAAAGAAAGGTTCAAAAATGTACATCTCTAAAATGGAAATTACTCCAAAAAAAAAGGGAATTGAAAATAAGGGAGTAGATTCAAAATTAAAATTTAATACCTATACAAAGGGAGAAAATCCAGATAAAATTATTCGTAAAGTTATGTTAATGGGTTATAATGGTGCAAACAACACAGGCTCTGAAACCAGACTTATATCCATAATTGAAGATGTTAGGAAAGTTTTAGGTCCAGATGTACAGATTACCATCCCTACATTAAATGAAGAGAATCTTCGCAGATATATTAAAGAAGATTCCAATTTAATTATAGCTCCTATACCCTCAATCTTTTTCTTTGCCATTAGAAAGCTTGTTAAAGAGCAAGATCTTGTTCTTCTAGTTGAAGGAAGTTGTTACATGGACACTTGGACATCTGCACTTCTTTGGGCTTTTTTATGGACAACAAAATGTGCAAATTCTTTTAATATCCCTTGTATAGCCTATGCTGTAGATGCAGGAGATTTATCGGTTTTTAATAAGTTTTTAGTGAAAAGAGAAGCAAGTAAAACCGATCTTATAATTACCAGAACATCATATGCAGCAGACGAATTAATAAAAATCGGTGTAACCGCACCAATTAAACATACTGCAGACAGTGCATTTACATTCCAAACAGAACCTGAAGATTACAATACAATTAAAAAAAATTGGAACATTGAAACATCCTTCGAAACTACAGATGATATTGTTGGAATTGCAGTTATTGACTTCAATCTTTGGCCAGTAGTAATAAGACCTTGGGGCCGTAAGGAAAATCTTTATAAATGGCCATACTACTTTTCTAGATCCCCAAAAAGAATATTGGCAAGTAAAGATTTAGCATACAAATGGGCAGCAGAAGCAGATAGAATAATTGAAACTCATCGAAAGAACATTGCATTTATTTGTATGGAAGAACTTGACGAACCTCTAGCCAAGAATATTGTTAATGATATGAAACATCCACAAAATGCAAGAATATTTTCATCTAGCGAATTCAATGCATCCCAAATTACAGAAATACTGAGGAATGTTGATTTTCTTGTTACATCCCGTTATCATGCCGCTGTTTTGTCCCTTGAAGCACGCATTCCTCAGATTGCAGTTGGGCATGATCCACGTCTTAAGGGATTATATAAAGACCTTGAATTGGACGAAGATTATCTCATAGATTATATCTCTGAAAGAAATTCCATAAATATCTGGAATCTTTTAAGTAATTCTATTGATGATCTCATTAAAAATCCAAGGAAAAACTATGATAAAATAAATAAAGGTTTCGTAGAACATTTAGCTAAATCAAAGAAAAATCGCGTAATACTCAAGGAATTTCTGGATAAAAAAGGTTGGGATGTGGAAAGTTGAAGAATGTTGTTTTTCTAACTGGAGCAACTGGTTTTCTGGGCACACAAATTGCTTTAAGACTAATAAAAAAACAAAATGTCAACATAGCAGTTTTAATTAGAGGAAAAGACTATGATACTGCCTACAGACATCTTTCCCGTGCATGGTGGGAATGGCCAGAATTAATGGAAGAAATTCAGGGGCTAAAAAAATTTAATGAAAATTATTCACATGAAAGTAAAATATATTTAGTCAAAGGGGATATCTCAGAGGAAAATCTTGGATTAGACCCAGACGAATATAATTTTTTATTACATAATGTTACCCATATAATCCATACTGCAGCAGATCTACGACTAAACATTCCATTAGATGATCTCAGGAAGGTTAATGTACAAGGAACTTTGAATCTCCTTGATCTTGCTTCGGATATTAATAAAGACCATAAAATTGAGCGGTTCTCTCATTTATCTACAGCTTACGTTGCTGGATGTCAAAAAAATCTAATATCCGAGGATACCATTACAGATGAATACGGATTCTTAAGTAACTATGAAAGAAGTAAGTATGAAGGGGAATTAGAAGTAAAAAATTCTGATCTTCCCATATCAATATTCCGACCTGGAATGGTTATTGGTGATTCTAAATCTGGATATATTAAGACTTTCAATACTATTTATGTTCTTATACGTCTCTATCTTAATAATCAATTGCAATTAATGCCTGTTTCAAAGGAGTCTAAACTTAATATTGTTCCTGTAGATTATGTTGCTGAATCTGTTGTGGAATTAACATTTGATCAAAATACAGAAGGTAAGATATTCCATCTTACAGCTCCTTACATTTCCCTACCTACTGTAGAAGATTTTTTAGATTTTGTTCATGATTGGGTCTTAAATAATATGAATTTAAGAATTCCTAAACCAATTTTTCTTCCTATTTTCAATTTGATCCCTAAAATTTCTGTTTTGCTAAAGTACTTTGGTAAAAATTCTAATAGTCTCAGTAAAACAATGAAAGAACTTGCACCATATATGAACGAAGATAGAGAATTTTCAAGGGACAATACAAGAAAATTTATTGGACAATATACTTTACAATGGGAAAAATTTTTACCAACAATACTCAATTATGCGGTTTATAATGGTTTTTTTCATAGATCTGAACGAACAGTACACGAACAAGTTTTATTTAGATTAAGAAGTAAAAGTAGACCTGTTCAATACTATGATATTGTTAATGGAAAATTTCTTGAAAGAAAAAACTCAGATGTAAGAAAGGATATTTTAAGAAGTGTAAAATCACTTAAAAATCTCGGTATTAGTCGAGGCGATAAAGTAGCTATCGTAGGATTTAATTCAACCAGATATCTTGTATTAGATGTTTCTATTGGATTATTAGGTGCTGTAAGTGTTCCCCTTTACTACACCAGCCCAGTAAATGAAATCAATGAAATAATAAAGGATTGTGGAGCAAAAATAATTTTTGTTGGTACTCCTGATTTATTAAACCATTTAAATGAGTTAGAATTAGAAAATCACGTAATATCATTTTGCAGTGATAATATTAAAGTCCCAACTAATATTTTATCCTGGAAAGAATTTATTGGAAATGAAAATGAAGATGAAAAAAAATTCGGTGAAATAGTTGCACCCGTTGATTTTGATGATATTGCAACTATAAGATATACATCGGGAACAACCGGAGATCCATCGGGAGTTTCATTCACCCATGGAAATTTAAGGTGGATGGCGGAATACATAGCTTCAATGCCTCCATGGGCCGATAGAAATCATGATATTTCCTATCTTTCATTCTTACCAATGAATCATGTAGTTGAAGGTATTTTAGGAACATATGCACCATATTACGCTCCTGCTCCTCTGAAACTCTATTTTTTAGAAGATTTTAAAGATCTTGAAATCAGTTTACCGCGAGTTAGGCCAACCATATTTTTTTCGGTGCCTAGATTCTATGAAAAGATTTGGTCAAAAATCCTGCAAAGTAGGGTTGGGAATATGTATCTCAATGCTAACGAAGGAATGATAAAGGAGATATTACGCAGAATATTGAAAAGTTCCATGCTTAAACAAGCTGGTCTTGATGCATGTGCCCAGTTAATAGTAGGTTCTGCCCCTGTAAGTACACAGCTACTAGATAGTTTCAATGAGTTAGGTATTCAAATCTATAATGCTTACGGTTTAACAGAAGCACCTCTTGTAACCATCAATAAACTTGGATCAAACAGAATAGGCACTGTTGGAGAACCTTTACCAAATACGAATGTTAAAATAAATAATGATGGTGAAGTAATTGTGCAAGGCCCCCAAGTAACTTCAGGTTACTTCAATAATAAAAATCGTAACAACTTATTACTCCAAAATAACTGGCTTCTTACCGGTGATTATGGTTATTTAACATCTGCTGGGAGTTTAGTGATTACTGGAAGAAAGAAAGAATTAATAGTCAATTCATACGGGAAAAGTATTAGCCCACTAAAAATTGAAGGGATGTTAAAGCATATACATGGTGTATCAGAAGTTATGGTAGTTGGGGATGAAAAACCGTACTGCATTGCTATGATATGGATTGATGAAAATATTGATCAAGAAAAAATGGCCATTGCACTGAAGGATGTAAATTCGAAACTGTCAAATCCCGAGAAAATAAAACGCTGGGTAATACTTAAAAATGATCTATCAATAGAAAATGGCGATCTCACCGCTAATTTGAAGTTAAAAAGGGAAAATATTTTAAAACGTCACAAATATCTTGTAAGTATAATTTATGATGATAAATGTGCTGAAAAACTATCAAAAGAATTAACCCATATAAAAGTTCTGTACTTTGGATGGGAAGGTAAAAACAATGAGTATTAAATTACGATTTCTTTCCATTTGGATACCTGACTTCATTTTAATAAAGGAATTGGATAGATTATCTGATTTAACCAATAACCATCTTGAAATGCTTTTGAAAAGATATTCAGTTTCACCACAGTTTATAGAAAAACCTTCTAAAGGAAAACTTGAAGAACGTAGAGCAATAATGGCAGCAAGTCATAATCTCCATGTGAATGCATTAGTAGAGGCTTTGGGTTTTGAGAAAGCTTTGGAGTTAGGCAGGAAAGAAATGTTCAAAGCAGGCTATGAATTGGGATGTGAAGCCAAAAAACGTCTTGGTGTAGGCAGTGATATAAAAGACGCAATTTTTGCAGCACGTATATTATACAAAGTACTGGGAATAAAATTCTCTGTAGAAGAAAATGAACAAACTGTATTATTATTGGTTAAATATTGTGCACTTGCAAACCATTACACACCCGAAACATGTAAAATAATGAGTGCTGCAGATGAAGGTGTTTTAAAGGGTTTAAATGAAAAAATGGATATGAAATTCTTTAAAAGGATAACTGAAGGTTCAAAAAATTGTAAAGCATGTATAAACATTGAAAAATGATTAAAGATAGGTGTAAAAATGAAAGTAATAGTTGTGGGTTCTGGTGCAGGTGGAGGAACAGCCGCCCTTGAGTTAGCTTCAAGAGGTTATGATGTTACTATATTAGAAGCAGGCAAACCTTTTAAACCTTTCTCAAGGCATTTAACACTAATTGAACCCCTTAGAAGGATTGGTCTTCTTGGTGATGAAAGGAATATAAATAGAATATTTCCCCATATGGATGCAACCAGATCAGATAGAGATCTGGTGCTTGTGAGAGGTATAACCACCGGGGGTTCAACTGCAATATCATGCGGTAACATGGTAAGGGCGGATCAAGGTTTTAAAGAGTTGGGACTCGATCTTACCCCTGAATTTGAAGAACTTGAAAAGAAAATAAGTATAAGACCCATTCCAATGAAAAGATGGCGGCCATTAACCCGTAAAATGTATGAGTCAGCAGAAAATCTTGGTTTTAACCCTAAGCCCACACCAAAAGGAGTGAAATTGCATAAATGTAATTCATGCGGACTCTGTGAAATGGGCTGTTCTACTGGAGCCCGTTGGGATTCTAATCAATTTTTAAATGAAGCACTTAAAATGGGTGCTGTTATGCATACATCATCACGTGTAGAAAAATTGCTAATTGAAAATGGACATATCAATGGGGTTTTAATCAGATCCGGAAGTTTAACTAAAATAGTTAAGGGAGATGCTGTTGTTCTTGCTGCAGGAGGTGTGGGTACAGCCCAAATATTAAAAGCATCAGGACTTGAAGCTCAAGACAAACTATGGGTTGATATAGTACTTACCCTTGGAGGTGTTTCTAAAGGCGCAAAACAGCTTAATGAACCTCCAATGGCATGGTTTACCGAACATAAAGATTATATATTATCTCCTTATCTTGATATATTATCTCATTTCTTTCATAAACCATGGAGAAATGTTTCATTAAATGACAGAGTTGGAATTATGGTTAAACTTGCAGATATGGAAAAAGGAACAGTATTTTCCGATGGATCTGTACAAAAAGCTGTAACAGAGAAGGATGAGTTAAAAATAGATAATGCAGTTTCTAATGTTAAAGCAATCATGGAAACATCTGAAGTTTCTGGCCCATTTGTTAAAGGAATGTATAATGGAGGACATCTTGGAGGAACTGTTCCTCTGAAAAAAGAGGATATTTCTTCAATGAAACCTTCTGGTTTACCTGAAGGACTATGGATTGCTGATCTTTCCCTTGCACCACGTTCACAGGGACTTCCAACAATAATGCTCACTTCAGCACTGGCCATGAGAGTTTGTAAAACTTTGGCACAATAATTGATTATTATATCTATATTATGAGATATGACAATAGAATATTGAAATTAAAATATATATTTTCAAAAAAAAGATATTGAAAAATTGATGTTATTTTTAATTCTTTTCAGTTAATTTTTCTTTTTTAAGCTTTTCTAGCTTGATCTTAGCCTTTCTGAAATTACTGAGGAAACTTTCTTTTTCTGTTAGTGGTGTTATTTCAAGACCCAACTGCCGATGTTCTTCAATCCAATCCTCGGTAAAGATAGGAATATCTATTTTAATTGGTTCTTCTGTTGGATTAACTACAATTAAATTCCTAAATGGAAACTGAGTTTCAACAATATATCCTCCAACGCTTATTATATGCATGGGCCTTACAACGAACTTCATTACCATCACCTGTGGTTTTAGTTAGTCTTATTTTGTAAATTATTTTATTTAATTGATTTAATAATTCAAATTCATAATTTCCAATCCAATTTAAAGGAATGTAAAAATTATTGCCAGTATTCCAATAATTGAAACTCCTGCTACTGTTGGATAAAATTGTTTATATGTAAATATAGGAGAGAATGCACTCATAACTGCCATTAATATTGGGAATATTAGTGCTACTGCTATTGTTACAAGTATATTCCAGCTGAATAAATTCGGAGGAATTCCAAGGAACAGCGTTGTGAAAAGGCTAGCTAGGACAAACATCAGAAATCCTCTTGTAACATATACATATGCCCTGTATTTAGCAGCATATTCCATTAGAGGTCCTTCAATAACATCTGCCTTTGTTTTTAGAATTGCAAATGGGTACTCATTTAAAAGTATCATATATCCTATGAAAAAGACAATTGCTCCCAATATTCCTGCTATTGTGAAAAGTACTGGTCCATGGATGTGCTGATATGATACAATACCACTCAAATAGATGCTCTTAGACATTGCCACTGGCACAAAAAGTGCTATATACAATGGGAAGGATCCAAAAGCTATTAATCTGAATGCCCTCAGAGAACTGAGTTCCTCCAAGAAAGACCTTTGAGTATCAGGATGCTTCGCACCCTTAACAATATCTGGAAATGGCATTTTAAGTGACATAACAGATTTTGAAAGTGATCCCATGAACATATAGATAACCTCTTCAATCTTCAATAGCCCCACAACAGCTATTATACTTGTAAGTGCCGCAAATACATAGAGTTGTGGCATTAGTATTAGCAATATAAATACTACAGATAAAAAACTTATTATTGGAAGAGCATTGTATAATCTAGGCATTGGAGAATGTGGTTTTATTGTTTCTTTGAAGAAAAATTTAATCGGTGCCATTATACCTGCACTGGATATTGGGGGACCAACCCTCTGTTGTATTCTTGCCTGTACAAACTTCCTCTCAATCCCTGGAAGCCATACACTCACTAATAATGCAACTATTAACGTTCCAATTACGGCTATTAGGGAATTTATTGCTGTCATCATGATCTCCTTTTATATTTTGATTATTTGGATTGCACGATCCGTGCAAGTGAAGCAAGGGTCGCATTGAACTATTGCAAGCTGTGCATCCGTTATATGATGTCCAACAGCCGCATACTGCATTGCACCTATATTGGTTATTGATGGTGTTCTAATAATAGAGTTTCTTACTCTACCATCTTCAAGGGCGTAAGAATGATATAGTGTTCCCCTTGGAACCTCGATATAACTCTTGTTTATTGGGGCATCCTGCATTTCCCAACTTCTGTTGGTTATTTTACCTTCTGGAAGATTGTCAAGCGCTTGCCTAATAATTTTTATAGCTTCAGGAATTTCTAGAACCCTGACTAAAAGATTTGATTTAACATCCCCATCATCCTGTGTGATAACATCAAATTCAAATGGATCATAGGACTCCATTTCACTTCGAAGATCTATTGCTACTCCAGTGGATCTTAAAGTAGGGCCGGTTGCGCCCAGTTTTATTGCTTGTTTCTGTGATAAAGTACCTACTCCTGTTATACGTGACATTACCATGGGATCAGAGACAAATCTATCTGCAAAATCGGTTATTTTTTCCTCGATTAAGTCTAATCCTTCTCTAATTTTTTGTATCCTCATTTCATCAAGTTCACAACGGGGTCTAATACCCCCGATTATGGATACTCCATACTGTACCCTGTTACCCCCAATCATCCGTAAAAGTTCCATTACTGTTTCTCGGATGTAAAATAATCTCATAGCAAATGTTTCATGACCTAGTACTTCATTTCCATGAGCTAAATAAAGCATATGACTATGTAGACGTTCCAGTTCCTCCATTATAACCCTTATATACTGAGCTCTTTCGGGTACCTCTATTCCAATGGCCTTCTCAGCAACCAAACAAGAGTTCCATATGTGGCTGTTGGAACATATTCCACATATTTTTTCTGTAAGACTATTTGCCTTTTCAACAGGCAATCCTTCCATGATCCTCTCAATGCCCCTGTGATTGATTCCAACTGTAATTTCAGCATCCCTTACAATTTCGTCTTCAACAAATAATCTAACCCTGTAAGGTTCTATTGCTGCAGAGTGTACCGTTCCCATAGTAACTTCTGTTTCGATGACCTTTTTATCGGTTATCTTGTTATCTTCATTCATTAAATCCACCTTTTAACTCTAATTATAGTACATTATTACAGATTGATTGATTGATTATTTCGCATTCAACAACAATGGTAATGCTGCTACCACACCAGATAATATATCCTCTGGCCTGACTGCACAGCCTGGAACCTTGGCATCAACAGGAATTATGTTCTCTACCGGTCCCATAATTTCTTCTGAGGGTATGTCTCCATGTATATTCTTGTAAACTCCTCCCATCAGAGCACATGCTCCTGCAGCAATAACAGCTTTAGGTTCAGGTATTGCATTGTATATTTCTATTAATGGTTTCTCATTGTGTTTTGTAACCGGGCCTGTAACTACAAGTACGTCAGCTTCCCTAGGATTCCATGTAAGGAAAACTTTGTATTGTTCTGCATCGTACTTGGGAGAGAATATACAATTTACAATCTCTATATCACAGCCATTACATCCTCCAGTATAAACAAGCATTACATGAACGGCTCTTGCCCTTGAATATGATTTTAAGCTCATATCATTCCTCTTTAAAGGTTATGGTAATTTATATTTCTTATAATTCGTTTTTATTTAATTAATTTATAATTTTAATGATTCTAATCCTTCCTCTTTTTAAGTATGGTTGAATCTGCAAGATACTGAGATATGAAAGCTATTTTATCCTCTGAAATTTTAACTGGTTCATCTAAAAGTTTTGATATTTCTAAATCCACAATTCCAACATCATTTGGATGGATGGTGCCAGCTTCTCCGAAAAGAGCATATAATGGACAGAAATCATGACAGTAATAACAGTTAACGCATTTTAAACTGTCCAATACAGGTATCTTATCTTTTACTAAGCCCTCCATGAGTTTTACTGGTTCTGGAAGTTCAACCATTTCTATCGCCTCGGTCGGGCATGCATTGGCACATCCACCACAACCTATACATGAAACCTCTGCAACCTTATCTGTAGGAACTATCCTTCCTTCAAGGATTTTGCTCCTAAGTTCCATATCAGTCACCCTGTCTGATGCAAAGAGGATTCTTTTGGTGTTAGTAATTATACCCTCCAGGAATATTCTGATTAAATTTTTCATTCTGATACCTCGAATTCTCTTTCAAGTATTATTGCCCTGGCAGGACATGCATTTGAGCAGGCTCCACAGTATGTGCATTTTGAATCATCTACTACAATTTTACCTTCTGAATCTTCTTTAATTGCTTCCTCAGGACATATTTTTGTACAAAGTTTGCAGTTCATACATAGTTTGTCCTGTACAAAGCTGAAACCCTCTTTTATGGATTTTTTAACGGTTGCAGTTCTTGGTATAGCATTCATTGGGCAATGTATTGCGCATTTTTCACAGAGGATACATTTTTCAAGATCCACATCTATTGAACCTCGTCTAAGAGTGATTGCACCTTTCGGGCAAATTTCTGAACATATACCACAAGATACACAGTCTTCTGTAACACTTCCATCCCACTCAACTGTTTTTAAAATCCTAGCTTTATTAACATCACAAGATTGAACACATTTACCGCATGAAACACAGAAACCTTGTATACGGCGATCTGGATCATTAGATAGTCTAAGAGTACCTACTGGACAGACATCCAGACATTCCATTGTATTGCACTCTTCACATAATGTTGGATCATATCGCAGTTTGCCTTCTATTACACGAAGTGCTCCGTGTGTACAAGCCTCGGCACAGAGTCCACAGTTGAGACATGATACAATTGACCCTGTTGTTTCTTCCCCTTCTTCAAGATTCCTTATTTTAATCTTAAAATCTTCAATGTACATTGCTTTGTTTGGACATTCCGTTACACATTTAAGGCAAAGGGTGCATTTTTTTTCATCTATAATCCCGTCTTTTATTGCACCTACAGGACATACATCTTCACAAATTCTACAGTCTGTACATTTGCCTTCAGAATCTATGTCAACCATTAAAGCACCAGTTGGACAGTAATATTCACATCTTCCACAAAGGGTGCAGTTGTCAGGATCTGTACAAATATTTATCCTTTTAACATTTTCTTCCTCTTTCTCTACTCTTGAACCAGGTTGAATTGTCAAATTAAGAGATTCAAGGAATTTGAGTTGTCTTTCCTCAATAACATCCTGCGCATCTGCCCTTGCATTTATTGGACATGCATCCACACATATGCCACATCTTGCACATATGCCCTTTACAACGCCATCTTCAATTTTTATGTTGTTAACTGGGCATGTCATCTCACAAACACCACATGCATTACATTTGGCCCTGTCGACAACAAAACCTCCATATTTATTCTTGAATATGGCACTGTTTGGACAAGCCTCAGCACATGCACCGCAGGTTATGCAGCTGAATGCTTTACCATCTATAATTCTTATTGCTTGTGTTGGGCATTCTTCAACGCACTTTCCAATGCCTTCACATTTCTTAGTTGATAGGAACATGACCATTACCTTCTAAAATTTTAATGATTATTTTATTTTGTTATCCATTTATTTCTATTATCCTCTTCCAAATGTTATTTTACCGATAATTATCCCTGCCAAGGCTGCTATCAAACCATTAGCAAGGATAGAATCCGTGTACCATGGGAAAGGACCCAATTGGTATGCCATAATTAATACCACAATTGCTAGCACAACGAATACTGAAGCAGGAAATTTTAAGTTGCTGCCTATGCTGGGCTTAATTCTGGTTCCAATTATGAATCCTATTATAAATCCTAAGATTAATGGGCCACTGTAAACCATTTTATTTACTCTCCATATTCTTCAGTAGCTTTTCGCTTTCGAGGAATGTTATTACAACAGCACTCAATCCAACAAGCACTTTCAGACCTACAACAAAGTTAAGGTATGGTATTATACCTGCGTGTAGTGGGTCAGGGTAATCAAATATATTCACAATATTAGGTGGAACTATATGATAAAGGTCAACCCCCAAATTGTAAAGGAAAAATCCTGTTGTAAATAGTCCTGCTAATCCTAAAAATACGTATCCAAGAGCACCTATACTTTCAATGGATGCCATAAAATTGTGTGAAAATTTTATTGGACTTTCTTTTAATCCATATACTATGAGACAGAATATTATTCCCGAAGCTATGATTGCTCCTCCCTGAAATCCTCCTCCAGGTGTAATGTGACCTCCAAGTATGGTAAGTGCACCGTAACAGATTAATATCAATGCAGCAGGGAATACGAATATTTTGAGTATTGTACTCATTAATCTTCACCTCCAAGATCAACTTGACCCCTTCCAAAGACTAGAAGAGTTATAATAACTGCCGAAACAAGTATTAATGCTTCACCAAGAGTATCGTATCCTCTCCAATCAAACACAACATTAGTAACCATGTTAGGAGCAATGTGTGGACCTACCCAATTGTAGATATAACTTATTCCAGGATAGATCATTGGTTTGAAATCAACTATCGATTGAAAGAGAGTTATTGTGAATACAACTAGTGCAAATCCAGCTATTAGATTTCTTAATCCATCAGACATTCAAATTCCCCCAATAGAATAGTGTTACTATAATTCCAAGTGCTAGAATAACATAGAAGCTCATGCTTGCAAGTGAATCATTTTGTTCCCTTTTAAGTCTGGGCATGATTGGCATTGCCAGAAATACAAGTACGAACACTAATACTACCAATGCTATCATTAGAGTTTTGTTCAAAAGTCTTAGCATTACTACTGCAATTAAAATGGAAGATATGAGTGTTATCTCTGCTGTTAACATGGACGATGCTGCTATATTTGTAACAGGTTTGTCATCTCCTGTTTCCATTCTAACGTCCTTTATTTTTTTCAGTATAATATCGTAGATGTTCATATAATCCCCCTTTCTCTAAGCAATACTGATCGCCAGCCCCTGCAAGAAATTTGTTGCAAGTTGTGGATAAAGACCTAACACCAAACATATAACAAGGAATGCAACCATTGCAACCAATGTAATCTTTGGTATTTTTTCATTTTTAATTTCTAGATCAGCGGGCTTCGGTCTTAGGTAAATGGTATGGAAAGCCCTCATAAATGTCATAAATGTTACAATACTCATTAATACCATAATTATTGCAATTTCTGGCAGACCCGAATTTAATGAAGCCTGAACAAGCATCAATTTACTTTGGAATGCATTGAATGGAGGCACACCTGCTAATGCGATACCTGCAAGGAGTACAAGAAGTGCAGATTTAGGTGTTGCAACCAGCATCCCTCCTAACTTTCGCATATCCGTTTCTTTGGTTTTGTACATTATTGTTCCAAATCCAATGAATAGAAATGCGGTTATAATTGATTCGTTAACAGCTTGGAAAAGTCCTGCTGTAATACCAAACACAGTTCCAAGACCAAGACCAACTCCTATATACCCTAGTTCACCTACAGCAAGGAATGCTATCAATCGTTTGAAATCTGTTTGGGTTATGGCCATTGTTATGCCCAATACCATTGCAACCAAAGATATTCCCAGGATGAAAACATGTGTAAATGGAATGTATGAAAATATTCTTATGATAATTACTCCAAGTGCAACTAAACTAAAGACAGAAAATGCCTGGAGTAATGCTGCTCCGGTTGGAAGTGCTTTGCTGTACATTGCAGATTTAATTGTATGGAATGGAGGGAGGCCAGTTCCATATAGCCACCCAAATATGATTAAACTGCAGGCCATAAGCAGTACCGGACTTTGTGGATTTACTAAACCATTTCTAATTGAATATACCATGTCTGTTACGTTTACGTTACCTGTAACTCCCAGAAGGAGAGCAATTCCCAATAAAAGAATTGGTGAAGCTATGCTTCCCAGTATCATGTATTTGAGTGCTGTTTCATAGTTATTATTAACCTTGGAAACCAGTACAATACCAACTTGTGCAAGGGCAGCAATTTCAAAGAATACATAAAGGTTGAATATATCATCTGATAAAAGCATGGCTATTATTGATGCTGTTCCCATTAGCATGAGGTATATGTAGACACCCGATGGTTTTTTTACCTCATATAGAGATATGAATATGGCAAATAAACCAACAATACCCAGTATAAATATCATGAGTTTTTGGGCGCTTCCATAGACATATGTAATTGCAGGGTGGAAAATGTTCAGTGCTGTTCCTGTTATTGATGCTGGAAGACCTGCTGATATTGTTGGATTTTGTGCTAAGGGAGGATATCCTCCAAAGTATTGTATACCATAATTCGCAAGAAGTGGTATTATTGGAAGTGCCAGTGCAACCACTATTGAAATTGCCTTTACAGTCCTAGTCCTTTCATGAAGAAGGTTTAGGAATAATGCACAAGTAATTGGGATTATTACCATCAATGGGATTAATAGGTTGGGAAGGTTCATTTTGATATCTCCATCAATCCATAATAGTGATGAACAATATAAACATAATTTAACTCTGTTTTTGTTCCTTTGTTGTTTGTTGAGAAGTTTGAAAGCATTTCAATTACTCTCCAAGAATCTTTGATGCACTTATAGATCCATATTTTTTATTAAGTACTATTATAATTCCAAGCATCACAGCCATGGTACTAGCCCCAATAACAATGCTCGTGAGCACAAGAGCGTATGGAAGCGGGTAAGATGCATTCTGTGAAAAATTGCTCATTGACATTCCAGGTAAAAATATGTAGACTATTCCTCCTGCTTTGTACCCTAACGATACAAGAAACAGGTTCGCACCATCACCTATAAATGCTAGCGCTATAACTTTTTTTATCAGGTTATCAAGGAATAATGCACCGAAAATACCTATTACTATCAATGCCCCTGATGTGAGAAGTGATGCTAGTTGTGTGTCCATTATCATTTTATTCCTCCACCCTGCGAGTTCTTAAAACTGCCAGTGCAAAAAATACAGGTACTATTGCCGAACCAACAATTGCTTGGGTCAGTGCAACATCCGGGGCTTGAAGATATTGGTAAAGGAATGCAAGTGAAGCTCCAGGAATACCTGTTAGAATAGCTGCTTTTAGAAGATCCCTTTGCATTAAAGATATTACTGCACCTAAAATCGCTGTTATCATGAAAATGTATTCAATCATTGTTCTTCCTCCCCATAGAAGTAACCATTGGCTATTGCATGTGCTGCAAAGGGTGCTAAAATGAAGTAGGCCACCGCCAAAAGGGGTTCATTGAGTGCTAACAGTGCTATGATAAGAGCTGTGTCTGCAACTCCCAATATATGTATTCGGGCATAGATTATATTTTCAATATTGTCCCCATACCTCAAAATCCCGTAAGCTGCTAAAAGCACCAAAAAGGCGGCTATTATGAGTATTGCTGACTGTATCAATGTTATTACATCTGTCACGTGATCATCCTCTTAAAACTCTTGCAAATGCTATAGTTCCTACTGGCCCTAAAAATATAAGTGCAGTTGCGATGTCCCTACAAAAACCAAGGTTGTACACGTGCTGCACTAATACAAGCATCGTTGCAATTGCAATACTTAATCCTGATAAACCTACCAGGGCCATTGCAATTTTCTTCCTTGTGGTGATCCTTATTGTGGCAATTGCAAAAATTGCAAGTGCCCCCATTAGAATATATTCTGATATAAGCAGTATGTTCATTCTAACATCCCTTTTATATATGATTCAAACGGAATTATCTCTTCAACTGAACGTGGAGATATTGTTGCTACTTTTAATATGCAATTTTCAGAGTCAAGATCAATTGAAAGAGTTCCGGGAGTTAATGTTATGCTATTTGCAAGAATTGTCTGTGATATCGGCCTTTTAAGTTCGGTTTTTATTTCAACTACTACAGGTTCAACTTTCCCGTTTAAAACCCTTTTGGCAACGTCCAATTCTGCTTTGAGTATTTCAAAGATAAGAACGATGAAATAAGCTATTCCATAGAATATTCTGGTTATAAACATTGTGAATTAACTCCCTTTTTATTACCTAGACTGATTAATCATGAATAATTAACATGGAAAACAATTTAAAACTTTATAATAAGTTCAACAATACAATCAGATCATTGCAAACCATGATAATTAATTCATCATTATAAAACATGATATATATAAAATTAACTAAATTGATTTTTCATTCAATACAAAAAGATTCTAAAAATATAATTTTAATACTTTTTCATTTGGAAAATGTTGGAAGTTAAACGGGAATTGTAATTATCTAATGATAAAAAAGTTGTTACCGTATAAAACAACAGAAGCAATTACACAACCTGCCCAAATACCTAGTAAAGTTAGTCCAGCTAGTTTTTTAAATTTTTCTGATGAAATGGGATTTAACAACTGTACCCCTGAAGGCGTAAAGAGATCCAGTATTATATGACTTAAACAACCTAAAAACAGAGATAAAACTACGTAATAAATATTGAAACCAATATGTGTTGAAAAAATAAGTCCAATAATAATTAGAAACCCAAACACAGGCACTAGTTTTTTATTTAAAATTACAATCCCTAAGATAAGTAAAATGATAATTAAAGATATCTTTAAGCTTATGTTATAATCAAAGAGCAATATGTAAGCCCCCAACACAAAAAAGGATATACAACCGGTAATAAATATAATTCCTAATATTGAATGCATAAATCCTCTGTGATCTGAAATATAAAATAATAATGCCATCAAAGCAATTAAAACTCCTACTAGATAGGGAAGTTTGAATATGTAAAGTAATAATGCCAGTATAACTCCCAGCAATCCCATAATAATAATATTTTTCTGATTAACCTTATGATCCATATCTATTATGGATGCACCAACAACTGCTAATGCAACATAGAAAACTTCTGGAAAGAATGGAAACACCAGTATTATTGAGGCTAAGACATGTTCTTTGTAAGACGGCATTGTATCGAACTAACTTTGTATTTTCCCATTAAATAATAATTCCTTATGAGATTCTATATAATTATTTTTAAAATATAGATGAAATAATAATATCAAATCAATCCAAAGTACTTTAGATAATATATCATTTGAAGATAGGATCGTTCAGGACTTCCATGAGTTACTTCACAGTTTTCAGATACGACCTCACAAGTAACTGCTGTAATTCCCCTAATGTTGCATTCATCTTCAATTGCACCGCTGTATAACGATCCCGCAGTTGAATGACAGATAATCTTTGATGACATAGAATTGGTTATATATTTGGCAATAATGTAACTCTCTGGACAGGGATTCTTTGAACAGAACACACTTTCAATTCCAGGATTACTCCTTGGTTTTGTAGAATGAAAATCAGAAATTGATACAATATTCAGGTCATCAATGGCATTTAGTATTTTATTTGAAATAGAACCTTCCTTAGAAGCACTTCTATTCATATCAAATCCTTTAAATCGTCTTGAATTTTTCATTGTGGCATCGGGTATTGCAAATGGAATAATATAGACCGTACCATTTATATTTTTATCTTTCAACTCTTCTGCAAGCCATAATGCAGCAATTTGTGCCGGAAGTTCATTTCCATGTACTCCTGCAGTTATCATGATTTTAGGGGAAGAAAATCCAATTTTAAGCATGGGAGTGCCATGTTTGGCTGCATTGATCAACTGAGTGCATGTATAACCCTCAGGAACATATGCCATGAGATTTTCATTTTTATTTACAATTCCCCCAGTTTTATTAGAGATAATTGTAATATCATCTTTAAGAACCATTAACATCACTTAATCATTATTATCTGTGATTTAATTTTCAATACATTATTAGGTTGCAGAATACCTAATATTTAAACAATATTTCTTTAATTTTATTAAGATATAACCTATTTTATCTACTTTTTTATTCTTAGATCATAATATTCAATTTAAATCTGAAATTCTATGAAATTAAAAATGATACAAAATTATATAGATTTTGTTTGATCCAAAGTTGCTAAAGTCATGAATTTAATAAATTAAGTTAATGATCTGATTTTCATTTTACATAGATAATTTACATAACTCATACCTAATTTTAATTAATATCCTCTTTAGATGTTGAATAAAAACATAAACAATATATGTTAAAATGTATGAAACTTTCATATTTGTTATGAATATAGTAAGGCCTTAACAATAAATAAAAATTATAAAATATTCAAGGTGATTAAATGAAAAAAGTTGTTCTTGCATTCAGTGGTGGATTGGACACAACTGTATGTGTAAAATTACTTCAGGAAAAGTATAATATGGAAGTTATAACTGCATGTGTTGATGTAGGACAGCCTGATGATGAAATTAGAAGGCCTGCAGAAGTTGCAAATAAAATTGGTGTAAAAAAACACTACACAATTGATGCAAAGCATGAATTTGCTGAAGAATTTATATTCAGGGGTATTAAAGCCAATGCCGAATATGAAGGATATCCTTTAAGTACTTCACTTGCAAGGCCTTTAATAGCGATGAAGATAGTACAATTAGCTGAAAAGGAAAATGCAGATGCAATAGCACATGGTTGTACAGGAAAAGGAAATGATCAATTTAGGTTTGAAACCACAATAAGATCTTCATCCCTTTGTGAAATAATAGCCCCTGTTAGAGATTTAAGTTTAACCAGAACAGAAGAACTAGACTATGCCAAAACACATGACATCCCACTTTACTCTGAGAAGCTTTACAGTATAGATGAAAACCTCTGGGGAAGATCCATTGAGGGAGATGTATTAGAAGATCCTATGGTTGAAACTCCAGAAGAAGCCTTTGAATGGACAGTTTCAACCGATGAAGCTCCTGACGAAGCACAAATAATAAAGATTTCCTTTGAAAAAGGTGTTCCTGTGGCCCTTGACGATGTTGAAATGGGTGCATATAAAATTATCAGCGAAAGTAACCGCATTGCCGGACTACATGGAATTGGTAGAATTGACATTATCGAAGACAGAATAATTGGTCTCAAATCAAGGGAAAATTATGAAACACCCGGTGCAGTTCTAATTCTAACTGCCCATAAGGCCCTTGAACAGTTAACTCTATCACGCGAAGAACTAAAATTTGCAAATACTATTACTCAAACCTATTCAGAAATAGTATACAATGGACTATGGCATGAACCTTTACGTGAGGATCTTGACTGTATAGTCGACAACATGCAAAAACGTGTGACTGGAAATGTGAAGTTGAGACTTCATAAGGGCAGTATCAAAACACTTAGCCGTGAATCTCCTTACAGTCTTTACAGTGAGGAAGCAGTTACCTTTGAAGATAAAGAAACAGATCAGAGAGAAATTGCAGGAATGGTTAAAAACTACGGACTACAAGCAGCATGCTATCAAAAAATCTGCAAAAAAAATTAAAAATTGAGGATATATTTATCCTCAATATACCTCTTAAACAAAAGTATTGTCTTAAATCAATAAGAAATAGATTAGGGTTAAAATAATGGTCCTTAACACAATTTTAATTGGAATAATTCTCGCCGTAATAATAGCTATAGGTTTGATAATTCTTTTTAAAGCTGCAGGAATAATAGTAAAAATATTACTTCATATGGGCTTTGGCCTAATTCTCCTTTTTATAGTAGATTTAATTCCATTTGTACATGTTCCAATTAATGTACTAACAGTTCTTGTTGCAGGGTTTGGTGGGTTCATAGGAGTTGTACTCCTAGTAATTTTAGGTGCTCTAGGGTTCTATTGATTAGATTCTTCTTTTAAATACTTTAGGGATGTACTTCCAAATATCGCTTGCAATTAAATTGTATCCATAATCTTCTGCTGCGAGGTCACCTGCATTTCCATTAATAAAAGATCCTAAGTATGCAGCTTCAAAGGCTTCGTGTCCCTGTGCAACTAAAGCACCTACAATACCTGCCAATACATCTCCTGTTCCACCAACTGTCATACCAGGGTTTCCTGTAGAGTTAAGTTTTATTTTATCCCCATTTGAAATAATATCTGTAGATCCTTTAAGAAGTACAGTACATTTACATTTTTTAGAACATTCTAAAATGGTATCAATTTGATCATCCAATTTTTTAGGTACATCAACTCCAAAAAATGCCTTAAATTCTGCTTTGTGAGGTGTTAATATCACTTCATTTCTATAGTGCTTAATTAAATCTAAATTTAACAATTTAAGTGCATCTGCATCAATAACAATTGGCATGTTGATTTTTTCGATCATCTCTGTTAAAGCCAAACCAGTTTCTTCTTCTCTTCCAATACCACAACCAATTACCATTGAATTCGCATTCTTTGATAATTCAAGTATTTTAGCAGTATCATCAAATGTTACATAGTTGTTTGAAAGGCTTTTAACAATTAAATCAGGAGAATAGGATCTAATAGTAGATGTAACACATTTTGGACACGCAATTACAGATATATCAACTCCTGATCTTAATGCAGATATTGCTGCCAATGCAGGAGCGCCAGAATAATCTTTGCTTCCTCCCAAAACCAATAAATTACCATTTTGTCCCTTATGAGAATTAATATTCCTTTGGTTGAGCCTCAATAAATCCCCGGGACCGGTATATAACTCAGCTTGTTCAGGTATTCCAATGTCACAGACTTTTAAATCTCCCAAATATTCATCATCTGCATTTTTAAGCCCGATTTTTTTCTTATGGAATGTTACCGTAAAATCTGCCTTAACAGCCTTATGTTCCACCATTCCTGTTTGTGGATCCAGTCCTGTCGGAATATCTACTGCAATAACAGTACTATTTGAATTATTAATAATATCTATGGCTTTAGAAACTGGTTCTCTAATCTTTCCTCTGGTTCCTGTCCCAAGTATTGCATCTACCACCAGTTCTGCACTGCTAAATCCAAATTGAGAATGATCTTCAATAATATTCAGTACAATACTATTAGTTTCAATATTTAATTTATGGAGAACTTCCCAGTTTTTCAATGATTCAGGTGAACTTATACGTGATGGATGCCCAATCAGGAAAATTTCTACTTCAAAACCATGATTAAGCAGATATCTTGCAGTTACAAATCCATCTCCTCCGTTCCCCCCAGTTCCAGCATATATATTTACTTTGCATGGTTTTGAAATTTCAAATATTTTTTGGGCAATGCACTTTCCAGCATTTTCCATCAGCAAAGTCTTTGATATCCCCAGTGCCTCGGCGTTGACATCAACAACCATCATGTCCATTATATTCATGTTATCACTAGTTATAAATTATAAAACAGATGATATTTATAATAACCTAAGATCATGCAGTAAATTAATGAATATCTAATGATCTCTCAAAATAGTAAACTAAATTATTCAAATTCTATAACTAATTATTCAAAAAAATGGTGATCTACTGTGCGCCCACCATACATGCCACTACTACCAGTAAGTAAAGATCTTACAAACAAACCATATAAATTGGTTCTTTATGCTTTATTGGGAGTTACATTGCTCATAATTTATGGTATGATAGGATCTACATATATAATGAGATTAGATCTGGTTAATTCTATTTATTTTACAGTACAAACCATAGCAACTGTTGGTTTTGGTGATATTCAGCCAATAACTCCATTACAAAAAATGTTTACTGTAACTCTTGTAATGGGTGGGGTTGCTCTACTTGCTTATGCATTTACATTAACAATAACGGTGGTTACAATGGCAGTTGAAGAGATAGCTTCCGGCGCTAAACAAAGGAGAATAATAGCCGCCAGTAAGGATCATTTTGTCCTCTGTGGCTATGGAAGAGTTGGAAGTGCAGTTTATAAAGAGCTTAAAAAAAGGAATATTAGATCAATAATAATTGAAAAAAATAAAGACGTGGTTGAGAAAGAACTTTGGGAAGATCCAGATGTTCTTGCAATTCCTGGAGATGCAACAGATGAAAGTATAATGATGGATGCAGGAATAAAAAGGGCACGAGGAGTTATCATAACTACTGGAGATGATGTGGATAATCTATTCATAACCCTAACAGCAAGAGAAATACATCCCGAGATATGGATAGTTACAAGAGCGAGTAAAAGCGAAAATGTGCGTCGATTATACCGTTCTGGAGCAGATAAAGTCATATCTCCTGAAACAAGTGGTGCAGAAGACATATACTTCGCTTCAATGGAACCCACAATTATGAAGATCACAGAGATCCATGGAGTTGCAGACATACGAAAGGAATCTGAAATCATCTTGAAATATGGATGCACCCTCGAGAACATAGAATACCACTTACCAGAATTCAAGGAACCTCTTGCAAGAAAAATAGGAGTAACAGATATAGAACAGCTCAACAGATTTTTAAGTAGTTTAGAACGTGAAAAATCTCGAAAAAAATCTTTAGAGAGCATATATGAATCAGTGAGCGGAATTCACTCCCATTGGATTTCAGGACCCAACAAGGAAAGTCTTGAAAAAGTTGCTGAAGAACTGAAAAAAGAGGGATTCCTTTTAGGAGTCAATCTCACAGAAGATGAAATAAAAGAAACGGCAAAAAAACATGGCAGAATGGTTGAAGTTGTTCTAAAACCCGAGATTAAGATAACTGAAAACCATGACATCCAAGATATCAGAGAAGAAGCAAAGATAATTCTTAAACATGGTTGTACATTAGAAGATATTGAGTACTACCTCCCAGGATTTAAAGAACCCCTAAAGAGAAAAATTGGACTTTCAGATGAAAAAGAAATGGATAGATTTCTTTCAAGCCTTGAACATGATTCTAAAAGGATGGATGCACTTGAAAGGCTTTACATCATCTCAGGTGGAGGAATTCATTCCCATACCATTTCAGGCAAGGATACACAAAGTTTAGCTAAAGTTGAAAAAGAGCTAAAAACAAAAGGATTCCTTTTAGGGGTAAATTTAACTCATGATGAGATTGTTCAAAAGATATCCGAATTTGGCAGAGTAAGCGAATTACTATTAAGACACAAACCAAGTGATACCGATGATAAAAGAATCATTATTAGTATGGGCGGTAGAATATTGGACTCTAAACATTACCTACCAGGTTTAAGACAAGTAGTAACAAGAAAACTCTATTTAAAAGATGAAAATGATCTAAAAAATTGTGAAGAGGAATATAAAAAACCAGATGCAAAAAGGTCTCTTGAAGCATTATCCCAGATATCAAGACAAGTCCACTCCCACACAGTTTCTGCAGGGGACATTGAAAAAATCAAGAAAATTGAAAATGCACTGAAAAAAACTGGAATGCTTTTAGGGGTTGATCTTCCTGAAGATGATATTTGGAATATCGTTGAAAGTGAAGAAATAGAAAAGTTCTGTATTCAGTGAATAGGATAATTTTAATTTTTATCTTTCATAAATAAAAAAAAATATGGAAATCGTAATTATTAGAAAAGCTCATGAAGCTTAATCTGATATTTACCGAGGTTTCCACCGAAGTTACCTGCACTTATCTGAATTATTCCAGAGATTTTAACTGCAGCTTCAATACCTGCCTTCATGGCTGCTTTGACTGCTTCTTCATTTACTCCGTCAATAACTATCTCATAAACACCATTAACATTTTCCGGTATTTCACAACCCTCAACTTCGTCCTTCAAAGTAACACACATTTTTTCGTTGGTAGAAGCTCCTAAAAACTTGTACTTATTTGAACCAACTTTGGAACCGGAAGCAACTATTCCCCCCGGGAATGGAGTTATTGCACCAGGAATTGCTTCAATAGCATCCACAGCTGCGTCCGCAGCTAATAATCCTGCTGGTTGGTTTTCTGCGAGAATGAAGAAATTCCCACCTGCAACGCCTGCTTTTATTCCTAATTCTGCTTCAACTAAAAAGTCACCGGACATTAGGGGGATGGAGTGTATTTTCCTTCCTTCCACATCCAATGTTTGTTCATATCCATCACCGAAGAATTTTAGTTTCTGACCTGTTTTGAGTTTTTCATCAGGTTCATCCATCCAATCAAAGACAGCTGTGGTTGCTGCAGTTAGGATACACATTCCTACTCGCTCTAGTAATTCATGATCAAGTTTACCCTTGTTCATGTTGCAGATCATTATTATATAACCCGGCCTTCCATCAGGAGTATCCTGTGGTGGCACATAACCGTCTATTCCTGCCTCTGCCGGGCATCCGATAACAGATGTTCCGTAACCTGTGGCTTCGGTAGCTGCTACTAATGCCAGTTTTTTGGTTGCTGCAGTTATGAGAATTCTTGATACTTGTATGCCGAATGCTTCTGCAAAATTATCTTCTATTTCCACTCCGTTTATTTCCATGATTATCACCGTCTAGATCGTAGTTTAGGAGAAGTTATAAATTTTTCCATTTAATCCTGAGTAATTAAAAAATAAAAATAAATATTAAATTAAAAGTATTAAGCCCTATATCTAAAATTTGTCTGAGAATTTTTCTAAAACATTTGACCCAACATATGGAAGCATTCCTATTCCAATAAATGAAGTCATCCAGAAAGATATTAACCTTTCAACAATAGTTGCTGCTGCACTTATTGATGGTGGTACGCCTGCTGCAGAATATAAAATTATCATCATTCCATCAACAGCTCCAACACCTCCAGGAAGAAGTGGAATCAATCCTATTAAGGTAGCTATTACAAATACTGCTGCAATTACCCACAAGGATACTGGAGTACCAAATGATGCGAAAACTACGTAAACTCTGATTATTTCCATGAACCATATCAAAAATGACAATGGAAGCCCATACATTAAAACCCTTCTGTCACGTATCATAATACGCATGCTGCTCTGAAATCCATTCATTGCTTCCAAGGCCTTTCTCTCAATTTCGAAGTGTTTATTTTTTGAAAATCTTTTTACAAGCCCTACTAGCCATAGCGTTATTCTCTGACCTACAGCCTCATTAATAGACATGATTAAAATTATAATAAAAACAACAATTAAAATGACAAGGGATACAATCAAAGCAAAAACAATCCATTCTGGAAGGCTAAGAAAAGAAACAGAAAATATTATTGTTAAAATTGCCAAAAGAACAAATGGAAATGTGTCAAGTCCCCTATCTGCGATTACCGTAGCAAAGGCATTTTCCATTGGAGCCTTTGTGTATTTTCCCAACATATATGCCCTAACAGGTTCTCCCCCTCCTCTAGCACTTGGTGTGATATTATTAACAGCAAGTCCAACCATTAACATTGGAAAAACATGTCTTCTTTTTATGGATATTTTAAGTGAATGGATTGTGATGGACCATCTTTGGGTCCACATCCCATATATTATGAATTGAATTACAACTGCCAATGCAATGTATAATGGATTTGCATTTTTCAGAGCACTTTCAATTTTTCCCGGGCCTATGTATAAAACCATTGCTGCCAGAATCCCTATTCCAACAAGTAACAGTATAATAGTTTTATTATTCATGATATTGTTCCTTTCAGATAATATTTGAATTAATTTGATACTTAAATTTATACAAATCTATATTGAATAGATTTGATGTCTATTTAAGTGATAGCTATAATAAAATTTGTAAATAAAATATGAATATTGTCATATGTATATTACTTCAAAACTGAGATCATCTGTATCTAATAAAACAACTGTTTTTTGCCCTGAAACATATCCACATACTTCACCAGGGTTTATAATCATTGTTTCACCATTCAATATTTCCATTTTATGAGTGTGACCCCTAATAACAACGTCATATTTTCCACATTTGGCAAGAGAATCCACAATTGCTTGGTTACTGCCATGGATGATTGAAAATTTCCAGCCCTCAACTGAAATTTCTTTAAAATCTTCTAAAATGCAGATTTCTTCATAAGCTACCTTAAGACCTTCTTTTTCACCGTCATTATTACCATAAATAGCAATAAATTCCGGATCTAGTTTTCTAAATTCTAATGCAGTGAATGGAGATATTAAATCTCCTGCATGTATTACAACGTCTACTTCTTCTTTGTTAAAAATTTTTACGGCTTTTCTAATAGCATCAAGGTTGTCGTGGCTGTCAGACATTATCCCTATCATAATATTACTATGTTTTATTTGATAATAATTTTTTTTGTTTTTATTAACATTATTAAACTAATATGAAAATTATATCTATTTTTTTACACAACTTTTTTAAGTGTCTAAGTCCAGTTTTCTATTGAATAATATACCCATATAACTAATTAATTTGAGAAACAGCCCTATTAAAATTATAAAGTTAATATTCTGTATTAAAATATTGTATTTTTATTTGGAATAAATTTTAATTAGACGATCAAGTTCTTTTAAAATTGCTTTGTTTCCATCCTGTTTGTATGATTTTAATGCTTCACTGTAAGTATCAAGTTTATTTAAAAATTGTTCAACAATATCCAATTCTAATTCTTCATGGAATTCCCCATATCCTAGTCTTTCCATATATATTGCATTTAATATTTGCTCGAACTGACCTTTTACGGGAATGCTGAGTATAGGTTTTTTTAAGTAAATAGATTCACTAATAAGGGTGAATCCTCCATTGGCTAATACAGCTTTACATGTTCCAAGATCTTTGAAGAACTGATCTTCATTAAATTCACGGAATATTAGGTTTTCATCTACTTTTTCAAAATCAAACCCATATATTATGAAATTTTCATCCACTTTCTTAAGTACTTCTATAAGTTTTGAATTAGAAGTACTGGTCTGATAAACAAGTACATGACCTCCTTTTACAGATTCTAAATTTAAAATTTCGTTCCTTAGAATGGGTGGGAAAATGGATACCTTATCAGAATTCTTAATTTCTGGATAGAAATACGAAGTAATAAGATACTTTTGAGGTAACATAATGAATGATCTAACCACTCCTTCTGCCTTGAGTTTATCTCGGGAATATTTTCGCGGTACATCAATTTTACAGTGTGTTATAACATGCATGTTGTCAATGCTGATCATAGGGACTCTTATGATCTTACTTAATATATTGGAATAAAATTCAAAGTCGGATATTATGAGTTCCGGTTTAAATTCATTCGCAATATTGTAAAGTAGTTTAATATTATCTTTAACATCACGAGGAAGGTTTTTCATAGCTTTTATGAACGTTTTTTTATCGTTTACTGCATTGTCTTCATAAACAGTATTAAAACCATGAATTTCATAAACATTGTCAAATTTCCCTGATAAGTACTCAAAAGCTCTGCTACTAGCAAATACAACAACCTCATTTTCCTGTTTCAAATGATTTAACACGACAGAAGTCCTTATAGCATGGCCCATCCCTTCTCCACATGCAGCGTAAATTATTCGTGGTTTTGAACTAAAATTATCATTCTTTTCATGGCCGAACTTATAATCTAAATCTTCAGCACTGATTTTTTTCCCTCTGAAATCATAAATAGTACTTTTAGTGTATTTAAATGCTAGATCTTTTAGTCCTTCCTTTTCGAGTCTTCTTGTTGAAACCAGGAGTCTTGGATTCCTTAATACTTTGAACGTGCTTATTTTAGCAATTCTTTCGATGTAATCACTGTCCTCACCAAAATCCAATTCTTCATCAAAACCTTTTGCCTTTTCATGGAGAATTTTGGTAGTTAAAATTCCATAACATCCTGCACCATGAGGTTTTATGGATTCCGCACGTTTCATAAAAAAGTTGGCAAATTTATGTAGTACTTTGTCAACATTACTATCACTTAAAGGTATGATCTGAGTGATTGCGATTCCAAGTTCCTTCTCTTCGAATTCTTCAATTGCTGATTCAAGGTACCCTGCTGAAAGTACCACATCTGAATCTAAAAATAATAAATATTCTCCTTCAGCTATCTTGGCCCCGTTATTTCTACCAACAGCCGGTAAACCCCCATTTATTACTTTAGTACAGGATAATTTTGCAATTTCCTTTGTGCTATCTGTTGAGCCGGCATCGGCTATTATTATCTCATAATCTTTGAATTCCTGTTCTTCAATGCTGTAAAGGAGTTTTGGAAGGTATTCTTCCTCATTGTAAGTTGGTATTATGATACTGAGCTTCACATTAATAATTAACACCCTCATCCATTTTATATTTAATGTTGATCTAATGATTTTGAATAATAATTAATCTTTGAATTTAATTGACTCTGCTAGAAAAAGGAATAGATATTCCATGAAACAAAATAAATAGGATAGTTTCCCTTAAATCGATTAAAAGTTTGGTTAAGAAATGTTAACTCATTTGTATCAGAAGATACATCAATTATTGTTTTTCCATTAATTGTTTTCTCATTCAAAATATTATAACCTTGAAGATCTACATTTCCATCTACGCCAAAAGTGGTTACTTCATATATATGAGGATTACTACCCATCAGACCCAATAAGACCCTTATCATCAGTAGTACAATTATAATAGTTGATGGTTTAATAAGATTTGATAAGGAAAATGGATTTTTAATTGAATAAATTATCAAAAGACCAAATAATCCAATAATTGATGGGGATGAGAATAATCCGCCGTCCACCATTCCTATTAATGTAGTTGAAAGCGCAAATGCAAGTAAAATTTTTTGTGAATCTGTTCTATTTTTAATGGAAAAAAGTCCTAAAATGTATACAATTGGAAAAACAGCAAAAATTATCGAAGCAAATTTTGGGACATATTGTGCTAGGGAAATCCCAGTATGAATATTCAATGGTACGTATATCCCTGTATCACTAATTAAAATGCCCAACATGGATTTAAAGATGTGACTGTGTATAATACTGCTTGTACTTATGCTTGGAGATGTTGAAATGAAAGTTGTGAATATAGAAACACCAAATTTGGATCTAATCCATATTTCAAATAATAATCCAATTATATATGTGGTTAAAGCTAGGATGATTACTAATTTGAGATAATAATTTCCGTTTTTTGAAGATATTTTAGAATTTTCAAAAAATTTAGAATTTTTCATTAATTGATTTATTATTAATATGCTTCCCATTAAGAAGAAGAATATAATTGATTTACCTTCAGATGAACCCATTAAAAATGGATATGTAATTTGTAACATTATTGTATCGAGAGATCTTATGAAAATAGTCAAGACACCGATTACAATCATGACTATCCCAATTATACTCAAACGATTAATATGCAATGAACCACCTAATTAATTACCTATATCGACGTTTTTATTCTTAACCAAACTTTTAATTATTCTATTTAATTGAAAAGAATTTTTTTAAATAATTTTTAATCTTTCAATTAGGTTATATTAATAGAATTTATACTTTACTAGAAATTAAAAAGTAAAAATTGGTTAATAATATTTTAAAAAAAATAAATTAAGAAGGCTAAATCTTCTTTTAATCTATTATGCCCTCGATTAGATTTAAAAAATTCTAAAAATTTTTTAATCTATTAAAGGTAATAATACTTCGGTTGATCTTCCTGTATTCACAATCCAATTCATTCTTGTCTTTAGCTGACTGAATGTTAACGTTCTGTAACCATATGAAGGATCTGCAATCTTAACGAGCCCGCTGTTAATGTTAATTCCCATCAAAACAACATAATGTCCAGAGGTATTTGGATTTATAAAGGACTCAATGTGTAAGATTACAGGATGATTATGAACTAAATAATTTCTAAGTCCGCTCCAGCCCTTTGACGAGAATGTTACATCACTTAAATTAAAATGGGTACCATATTTCAAATTCACCCTTTTTACAGCCGTTATAAGCCCTGTGTGACTTGTTCCAATATTAGAATTAGAACTTGCATAGGATGCCAGGCCCATTTCATTTAGGTTCATACCGAAATTTGAAATTGCCATTTTTAGAGATGATGGACCGCAAGTATAAGATGTATCCTGATGATCATACACAATGTTTTTAAGTGAAACCCATCCGTCCGGATAGTTACTTGTAACTATTTTCAAACCTTGTGTCGCTATGATATTCTGAAAAAATGATATATTGATCTGTTTAGTTCCATAACTCACATACTTGGGTAACCTGTTGTTTTGCTTATAGAATGTTTGAACCCTTGATATTCCATCTTTCATTTGGGCTAAATTAATTGGTGAAACAGTAAAACGAGTTGTATAATTAGAAACTCTATTTCCCGCCAAATCAGTTACACTTCCAGAATTTAATGTAAGGGAATATTTTACTCCACTTGCCAATGTTGAAGATGGTGTAACTGTTAGAATGTTATAACTAATGGATTTCTGACTATATATGGTCTTTCCACTAATTGTTTTTAGTGATATATTTTTGTTCCCAAATTTGATTTTTTCGCTAAATTTTACTTTGATGTTTTTTGTTGATGTTACAATGCTATTGTTTGCAGGAGTAACTAAAGTTACTTTTGGTGTTGTATGGTCTGTTAATGAGACATTGCTTGCTGCTGATGTCGTGTTCACATTTATAAAAATTGCCAATCCAAACAGCAATAACACCGATAATAATAATTTTTTATTAATTATACCGCCCCCTATGTCTCAAAAATCAATATTAAGAATTTCCAGACATATAAAATAATTAAGCAAACAATAACATTTAAACACTTCGGTAACCAAAACAAGTGAAAAAAGCTATTAAACCAATTTTTATGCTTAAAAACCCATAAAAACCTATTTAATTAATTTGTAATGAATAAACCTTCTTTGCTTATATTTTTAATAAAGGAGGTCATTTAAAATATTAATTATCAAAAAAAGGTGTCTACGCTGTGTTTTTTGATACTATGATCAACTTGAATCATCAATCATCTATATGTTAGGGAAACACATTTCATTTCACAGGACCACTGATGTTGCTTTAATGTTTTTATGGATTTAAAATTATTCTAATATAATTTTGCAGGATTTCTGTCCATCTTAATTATACTTAATAAAAATTTATTAAAAAATTTTAATCTAAAACTTAAATTTTAATATCTATCCCTATTCATATCTATAATAATAATTTTAATATGTTTGAAAATCAAACTAGTTTATAAAAATAGTAATTAGGAGGTTTAAAAATGGATTGGTTTTCATTAATTATTATTTTGGTTATAATCTTGATTATTTTGGGCTTATCAATACGGATAGTTAATCAATATGAAAGAGGCGTTGTTTTTCGTGTAGGAAAAGTTATAGGAGTTAAAGAACCAGGATTAAGGTTAATAATACCTTTAATAGATCGTATGGTTAAGGCTTCATTACAGATAGTTACTATGCCTATACCTTCTCAGAAGATCATTACAGAAGACAATGTTTCAATAGATGTGGCTGCAGTTGCCTATTTTAAGATTGTAGATCCCTATAAAGCTGTTGTTGAAGTAGAAAATTACAGTAGGGCAGTGAATCAGATATCACAAACAACTGTTAGAAGTGTTGTTGGACAGTTCAATCTCGATGAAATCCTTTCAGAAACGCCTAAAATTAACCTTAAAATTAAGGAAATTATAGACAAACACAGTGAACCATGGGGAATAAACGTCACCACTGTAGAAATAAAAGATATTAAACTTCCAGACACCATGAAACGTGTTATTGCAATGCAAGCTGAGGCAGAAAGGGAGAAAAGAGCAAAAATTATTGCTGCAGAAGGGGAATATCTTTCAGCAACCAAACTGGGGGATGCCGCAGATATAATATCTCAACATCCAATAGCTTTACAACTCAGAATAATGCAAGTACTGAATCAAATAGCTGTTGAGAAAAATTCAACTATAATATTCCCTGCACCACTTATGAACAGCATAACTGACATTGCAAACTTCTTGAAAGAAGAAAATAAAGAAGCAGTCGATAAAAAGTAAGAATGAAACATGATTTAAATTGAATATATATAAATTTTGTTTCTTAGAAGGAGTTAAAATTAGAATAGCAACTTTAAGAATTTTGATTTAACTCCAATATTATTTTTTTCTCTAAATATTTATATTAGATCAACCATTATCATAGGATAATGATAGGTTATCTAAGAAAGAAAGATTTCTATTTGATTTTTAAAAATCTTGGAATCGTAATGGAAGGTGTTGGCGTTGTAATGTTAATACCATTAATTGTTGCACTAATATACGGTGAAAACAATTATGGTGGCTTTTTGATATCAGGTATCCTATCAATTTCTATAGGATATATTTTTAGGCGATTTTTTCCAGCTAAAGTCAACTTACGACTTAAACATGGAATGATAATAGCAGGTTTTGCCTGGCTTTGGGCAGCACTTATGGGGAGTATCTGCCTGATGTATTCAACAGATGTTAGTTTTTTAAATGCCTACTTTGAAAGTATGTCTGCATGGACTGGAAGTGGGCTTTCAATATATCTTGATGTAGAAATACTCCCTAAATCAGTTCTATTTTTGCGAAGCCTAGAACAGTGGGTTGGTGGTCTTGGAGTTGTTATTGTCGTAATAGGTATTTTAATTCGTCCAGGAACCACTGCAGCCAGGCTTTACAAAGCAGAAGCCCGTGAAGAGAAGATTAAACCCAGTATAACCAATACAGTTAAAACCATCTGGTGGATTTACCTTTTTTACACGGTATTAGGTATTGTTCTTTATGTTCTTGCAGGTATGTCACTTTTTGATGCTATAAACAACTGCTTCACTAACCTTTCAACCGGTGGAATGTCCATTAAAAACAATAATATTGGCGCCTACAACAGCAACATCATAACCATAATCACAATTGTGTTAATGGTTATAGGAGGAACAAGTTTTCTAGTACACTACAAAGCTCTTAAGGGAAGAGTTTTAGACGTTTTCAAAGATATACAATTTCAGGCAATGATCATCATTGTGACCCTATTTTCAATACTTCTTTTAATATATTCTCATTTTACAAGCCTCAATTCTGTTTTTTACGTTGTTTCAGCCCTTAGTTGTACCGGCTCCAGCACACTACCGATAAGTACACAAGCAGGGTGGACAGACTTTTCAAAAGTTATACTTGCTGCGTGTATGATAATTGGTATGGCAGCTGGTTCAACAAGCGGTGCAATAAAGCTCATAAGGATTGTTACACTTGTAAAAGGAATTTACTGGGAAATTATTAAGATTTTATCGCCTGAAGGATCCGTACTTCCAAGAAAAATTGCAGGTAAAACTGTTCAGGATGCAGAAATAAAAGAAGCAGGAAGTTACACATTTTTATATTTGTTCATCATTTTTATTACATGGCTGGTTTTCATGGCTTATGGATACGGAGGAATAGATTCATTTTTTGAGATTTCATCAGCACAAGGTAATGTTGGTCTTTCAGTAGGCATAACCTCTCCAACCATGCCTAAAATTCCAGAAATATTCCTTATATTCGGTATGTGGGTAGGTAGAATTGAAATCATACCCGCACTCGTTCTCCTTAAAGGAGGTTTTGATCTTTTCAAAAGATTTAATAGGTCCAAAGCTTAATGAGATAAAATACTTCAAAAATAAAAAAAAATAAAAAACAACCATCATTATTTTGAAGGTTGAATTAAAACTACAATAAAAATAAAATTTAACTAAATTTTAGCTGGTGTATCAAATGTATATAGTTATAATGGGTGGCGGAAGAGTCGGACTTAACCTGGCTTCATCCCTGGTTGCAGGAGGACACGATGTTACCCTCATTGAAAATGATTCAAAATTATGTAACAATGCAGCAAGCGGACTAGATGCTCTAGTCATATGCGGTAATGGAACAGATATAAAAACCCTTGAAGAAGCAAATATAGGTGATGCTGATGTTTTTGTAGCGGCAACGGGACACGATGAAGCAAATCTCCTGTCATGTATCCTTGTTAAAGATTATAATATAAAAAAAATAATTGCTAGGGTCAGTAACCCTGATCATGAGGATGCATTTAAAAAGGTAGGTATAGATGACGTTATAAGTCCGGAACTTACAGCAGCCAGCTACCTAGAAAAACTCATAATTCGTCCTAAAATTGCTGATCTCATAATTATTGGAAAGGGAAATGCAGAGTTACTTGAAATTCAAGTAGAAAATAAGCATATAATAGGAAAACGAATAATGGATGTTAGTCCTACTGATGATTTTATAATAGCTGCATTATATAAAAACGGTGAGATAACCATTCCAAAGAAAGAAGACATCCTAAATAAGGGAAATAGAATTTCTGTACTTGTTAAAATAAATGCAGTGAAGAAAACAACAAAACTTTTCACAGCCTAAATAGGAACAAAATATCAATTCAGCCCGTTTATTAATGTCAAGTTACCAATTAATTAGGAAAACTTAAATATTTTCTTTTGTAGGGTAATTAAATTGATTAATTCGTTTGATTGTACAATAATATTTAATGAATACTCTTAAAATAATTTAATTTTCTTTGACTTTTCTAATTTTAAAAAAATTGAAATTAAAAACCTTCTAACATTTTACATGCCATTTTTATATGCTTTGAACCATCTTTAACCCATGGCCCATGACCCGGTAGTAAAAACTTCACATCTAACTGGCTTAAACGTTTCAAAGACTCCTTCATGTCTTTAACATCACCACCTATATCCATTCTTCCAAAATCCCCACCTGCAAATACGGTATCACCAGATATGAGAGTTTCACCATTGTAAAGACATATCCCGCCTTTAGTATGGCCTGGAGTATGTATAACCTCAAAATTATGGATTTTATCCCCCTCTTCAAGTTTTCTGTCAACTTTAAATCCTTCCATTGCCCTCCCGAACATACGGGCTACAGTTTTTTCATCATCTTCCTCTTCAATAGCCAAAGCATCTTCACTATGCATAGCCACTTCCAAATTGAAACATCTGTTTCCACCTATGTGATCGTAGTGATTATGAGTATTTACTATTAAAGAAAGGTCTTCAATTGATATACCTGCTTCTTTTATTGAATCTTTGATGTATCGAATGTTATCTCCGGTTCCAGTGTCAACAATTACATCTTCGAAGATATAAATATTAGAATCATATCCCTTTCCTTCGATCATAATAATATCATCAATCTTCTCCAATTTATCACCTTTTTATTAATTATTTTAATAATTTGAGTTATTATAATTAAGTCTTGATAAATAGTTGAAATGTGTTATGTTATCTAAATTTAAAATAAGTGAATTTATCGTAATATAATAAGAAAATGGGGTCACCGGGATTTGAACCCAGATCCTAGGATTTCTCTTGTCTCAGTACTCCAATTGGTCATCATACTTTTCCGTCAGAGTGCGCACTTTCTTCAAAGACAACTGGAGTCCCAGATGATAGCCAGATTACACTATGACCCCATAATTAGGTTTTACATAATACCAACACATATTAAAATGTATTTAAGCCAAGGGAGAGATTTGAACTCCCGTGTAATGGATCTGCAGTCCACCGCTTCGCCTCTAAGCTACCTTGGCATGGTAGATATAATTGAGTGTTGTTGATATTTAAACCTTGCGGATAACAAGAGGTATTCTTTTTAATAATTATATGATTATATTTGGATTAAAAAATTGTTATAAAATTTTTTCAAATTTCATTGAATCCAAATGTACGATTCAATAAATTTAAAAAAATATTCTACTCTTATTGACCTGTGATTATTACTTCACTTCCAGTTGCCTGTGGCGGATACGATTGAAGTATGGGTCCTTTGAATGTGACATCAACGTTTTGTCCTGGTTGAATATTTCCAAATGATGCAGATGTACGCTTATTTCCATCTTTTAGGAATATCTGTGTTTCATTTGTTATCCTTACAGAAACGTTACCATGTTGATTACCATTTGTTACAACTCCTTGGATGAGTATAGAGTTTGAATCTGTGGAGTTATTATCACCTGCACAAACACCAACAACCTTTCCAGTCATATCTGCATGTTCACTCCCAGTTGCAACAATAGCACCGTAGACTACTCCCATAAACATCACAAAAAGCATTGAGAGAAGTATGATATTTTTCATTTTTTTACCTTCTTAAATGTCAAATTTCAATGGGTATTAATACATCATATTCTATTCAAATAAAAATCAAGGAATACAAATATACTCTGGAGTATCTTCCCTATTGTACTCTTGGATAATATATCACACAAACCCCTTTATATAATTAATTGGTGAAACTATACCTTACTTGGATTTCAAGTGAATTCAATACCCCTTTTATTTAATAAATTCAATAGTGTTCTTTAAGTTGTCTTTGAATTATCACATGTTTCTCAAGAGTTTTGTTGAAAAGTTTGTTAAATACTTGGGGCATTTCAGCGTCCAGAATATTAATACCTTCTTCAGTTATTCCTCCTTTAGTAGCAACAGCAGATATTAAATTTTCTAAACTTATTTTATTCTCATAAAGAAGTTTTGAAGTTCCATAAAATGTTTTTATTACCATTTCTTCTGTTTCTTCCAATGAAAATCCGCTATTTTTAGATGCCGTTACTGCAAATTCCATTAATAATTTAGCTATGAATGCAGGTGAACAACTAGTAATATCTGCTCCAACATCCAAATCTACCTCATCTACGATTTTAACATCACCTATAGTACTAAAAAGGCTTTCTATATAATTTGCTTCTTCATTACTCACCATGGAGTTATGACAAATCAGAGACACCCCATCAAGCACTTGCGATGTAATTGATGGTATAATTTTGGTTATCTTACCGTTAAAAACCCTTTCAACTTCTGCTATTGTTAATGCTGCGGAAATATAAATAATATATGTATTTTCCGTTATAAATTCATTTATTTCTTCAATAACATCCTTAATATCTAATGTTCCAACGAATAAAAACAATATATCAGATTTAGATGCAGTTATCATATTAGATGATACAACTTCAATTTCAGGGTAGTCATGTTTCAGTTCATCCAATTTAGATATTGTTCTTGTTGATACAACAACTTCATCCTGTTTTAACGCCTTTGAAACTAAAAAACCATTTAAAATTACTTTTCCCATATTTCCATAGCCTATAATTCCTATTTGTTTCATGAAATTGCCTCTAGTTTTATTAACCATTGATTATTCCTATTAAATACTAAAAATTATCTTTCACCACTGAAAACTACAAATATCCCATATTTGTAATGGCAATCCACATTTCTAAAACCACTTTGTTGCAAAGCATTTAACTGCTGTTCCATAGTATCTGGATTATTTTGATACTGTTGAGGAATGTGTTGGAATGTTTCTTCAAAACCTGATTCTCTTTCTTTTTCCTGAATCCATTCCTGCAATAATTTTAGGTACCATTCTTCTAATTGATCTGTATTTGGTAGCACCACATCCATATTAAGAAAACATCCCCCATCGTTGAGATGATTATAAATATAAGTAAACAATAATTCCTTCTCTTTCTGTGATAAATGGTGAATTGCCAGTGCAGAAACAACAAAGTCAAAATTTCCTAAATTATCGTTTTTCATAAGACTTTGAAAGGATTTGTGAATATAATGGATGTTGCAGTTTTTTAAAGTGGATTTAGCATTTTCAAGCATCTCTAATGATCCATCAACTAAAAAGATTTCAGCACAGGCATCCAATTTTAAAATTTCATGGCTTATTCTACCATCACCACATCCAAGATCTAATACTCTTACATTCCTATTTTTTATCTTATGTCTCAAAAAATGATTATAAAAAGAACCTAAAATCTTGAACTGTTGTTTTCTCTCCAGAATAAAGTTGTCTGAATTTTTAATAAACTCATGAACATTTTCACTTTCTATCCATTCTGATTGGTTGAATTCACTCATGATGTCCCCTATTTTATTGTTATTTCATTAATTCTTCATGATATGTAGATATTAAAAAATTAATAAAAATTAACTATTTTGAATAAAATTTAATTAATTTCTTTTTAACAAATCATTCAAATCCTCTGCTCGATAAAGCAATTGATCATCAATACCCATGATATCATTATTTTTCAAAATTTTTAACGTTAACTCAACTGATTTAAGACTTGAAAATATTAAAAGAGTGGGTAAACTGACCCTAGCTATTCCCAAATTTTTTAAATCTTCAATTGAGAAATTATTAATGTTATATGGCATTCCTGCGGCTATGCTAATTGGACCTTTCACCTCATTTTCAAGAGTTTCAACCTCATCAAGGGTTTCAACATAGGCTGCAAATACAATATCTGCACCTGCTTTAATGTAAAGATTAGCACGTTCTATAGCTATATTTAAAGCATCATGACGATCTTCGGTAGATTTTAAAGCATCTGTACGGCCATTAATAATAAAATCTGGATTATTTGATGTTTTGACAGCTTCTCTTGCAGCATATATTTTCTCTAACATCATATCTTCTTCAATGATGTTGATTCCTACATCATTATCAATCAGCTGATCTTCAATATTCAAACCAGCTACTCCTACATCCATAAACATGTTGACTGTTTCAGTAACAGCAGCTGCATCCCCATATCCATCTTCAGCATCAGCCATAACTGGTAAATCAACTGCATTTACTATACTTCGGGTAATCTGGATATTTTCTAGTCTTGAAATATCCATTTCTTTTTTTCTTGCTGCAGCAATCGAAAAACTGTATCCGGAACATTGTACTGCCTTGAAACCTGTTCTTTCAATTAATTTAGCACTTACTGGATCATAGGCGTCGGGCATAACCAATGTTTCCTTGGATAAAAGAAGTTTTTTAAGTTCTTTACTCTCATTCATTGTATCATCATTTAATTTGGATAATCGACAATTATCTTATTATATAATTCTAATTCATGATATTTAAAATTGGTATTTCATGACTCTATACTGCAAGAAAATTATCTCATTCTTCAATAGTTCCATTTTAATAAGTTTCAAGTCTATAGCTTCCTCAGAAGTTTTCAAGTCAGGTGCTTTATAAATGGAATTGGGAGATATTCCTCCAACCAAAACCGGGTTTAAAAGCACGCAAACTTCGTCAACCAAATCATTCCTTAAAAGTACCCCATTTAAAGTACCCCCACTATCAACACGTAGAGATTTAACTCCAAATTGGGTGTTTAATTCCTCAAGAGCAGTTCCCAAATTAACTTTGTTATAACCAATAACCATATATTTAATATCACTATCCTCTAAGAAATTCATATATTCTTGTGGTGTAGATCTAGAACATAAAACTAAAATATCCTTTATAAAGGGCATTTCAAGCACTTTGTTCCAGATACGTATTTGTCCGCCACTATCAGGTACAACAAGTAAAGGAAAATAATCTGTTTCATCAACATCAAAATTCGCCCAACCACATACTTCTCCTGTTTCAGCATTAAATCCTTTAAGAAGAGTATTACTGCCCATTAAAACCGCATCAACATTCCATTTAGATGCGATTTCATAATAAAGTTTAGAATCTATATTAAAAAAATTTAATTTGCCATCCAGACTTACTGCATTGTAAATTATTACTTTTGGTAACATATTCATGCCCTCACTTTTTAGCATTAGTTATTTAAGATATCAATTTACAAGATTTTATTTTGATCTAACTAAGAATCTACAGTAACCTCGTATTGATATATGAATTTTGAATCATAAATTTTTTTTTATTTAAAATTAGATCAATATTTCAAAGGTAATAAAATACCAGATACATCAATATTATTTATCCAACTTCTCAAAACCTTATTAAAAAGATCAGGAGATTCTAAATTCCAAAGATGCCCTAATTTAGGGGCCATGTATCCTTTAGAAATCTGCAATGTCTTTATCAAATCATAAGCTGATTCTTTGATGATCTTATAATCTTTCTCACCTGTCATTACAAGGACTGGTGTTTCAACCTTTTCTAGGCCGTCAGGCTGTTTGAAAAGCATATTTTCTGTTAGTATTCTCTCCAGAGCATCATGGTTAATAAGTTGTGTTGATTCCTTGAAATTATCAAAAAGATGTTTTGGCATATTGTACGTGCGCATATTAGCTTTTATAAAAAAATCTGTATCCTTCACTGGAGTATATACCTTGATTGCATGATCAAGAAGTTTTAAAATTGTTTCGGTTTGTGGAATTGTACGCATAAGTGTACCACTAATAATTGCATGATCAACCACATTAGGCGTTGTACTTAGAATCTGTAATATAATCTGAGCACCGAGGGAAATTCCAACAAGATGAGCTCTCCCATTATTCGTATGGTCAAGTATGATATTGGTTATCCTTTCTGCTGAATCAGTTATAGTGAATGGCTTTACATCAATACTTTGTCCATGTTCTGGAAGATCCGGAATGATACAATGATAATCGTTAAAAGCTGTTATCTGTTCATCATACATCCAACTTGCCATAGCTCCACTATGAAGAAATATTATGGTTTCTGCATTCTCTGTACCCTTTTCTTTTAGGTATAACTCTTTCATTGGCATCAACCCATATATTGCTTAAATCCTGTTCAATAGAGTTTCTATTTATATATTCTTAAAGATTTTAGATCAGGGCCTACACATAAATTATCATCTTAAACAACCATTCTATACAAATTCTATGTAAATTATCCCCAAAACCAATATCTACTATTATAACTATACTTTTGTATAATTTAAGGATTTAATGGCAAATTAAGGTTATTTTCATTGAAATACTTACGGTTAGATTTTCAATCCAAAGTTGATAAACAAATTGTAACCCAATTTATGATGAATTGATTTATTTATTCATCTAACAAATATTCCATTCCATATGTACCATCATCCTTACCAATCCATTTGAAACTCTTTTCACCGCAAACTTTGAAACCTAACCGATCATACAGATTTTTTGCCCTTTCATTTCCAAATAAAACATCCAATAAAACCCTTTTGCATTTTTTATCGTGTGCAAGTTTGAATGAACTTTTAAGTAGTTCTGTTCCAATACCTTGACCTCTGGAGTTCTGCGCTACAACCAAATTGCCTAGATAGAAATCATCACTTTCAATTGATGATGCTGTAATCTTATCATAGACTGGTTTAACAATGGTAAGCTTTAAAAAATCTAAGAAATTCATGGTGTCCATAAATACCTTTGCTTCATCAATGAATTTTACTTCATCACCCCTGAATGCAACAATAATTCCTCCAATCTCACCTTCATCGTTTTCAGTAATATACAAATTTTCTTTACCATAACAATTATTCCCCGCTACTATAAGCTTTTTAAGTTTTTTTACAGCTTTATCCGGGTTTTTATCAAGAAAAGTTGAAAACAGATTCTTATCTGTTTCATAGATGAGTAAAGAAACTTCATTAATATCATGTTTATTTGAATCAAATTTTCGAATATCCATTAATTTAACTCCCCATATATTCATTAAGATATGTTAAAGAGGTTAAATAATGCTCAGATCGAATATTTAGACCCAAACAGTACCACCCAATATCTGAATTTAACAACCTATATAACCTTCACACTATAAATAAAAGTTTATGGAGAGTAAAAGATTCGTGCTTCTGGATATAGATTATATAACAGAAGATGATAAGGCTGTTATCAGGATGTTCGGTAAAATTAAGGGAGATGATGAGGGTAAATCAATAATCGTCCTTGATAAGCATTTTAAACCATATATCTATGTTGTTCCCAAAGACGAAGAGAAATGTATTGAAGATTTGAATGAGTTTGATGAAATTGAGATGGTTGGTTGGGCACGAAAAGGATATATGGGTGAAATTAAAGATTTTTTAAAGATTACACTGAATCATCCCCAAGATGTTCCTAAATTAAGAGATAAGATAAGAGATCTTGATTCGGTTAACAATATAATGGAACATGATATTCCATTTTATCGAAGGTATTTAATTGACAAGGCAATATTTCCTATGGCCGAAGTTGAGGTTGATGGACAATGTCTTGATGAAAATTCAATTAATTTCATGTGTGAAAGCGATGTTTGTGTTTTTGAGATGAATGGCGAGCCAAAGCCGATAAATTCAGAATTTCCTGAACTCAAAACATTAAGTTTTGATATAGAAGTGCGTAATCCCAAGGGAATGCCCCAGTCCGAGGAAGATCCAATTATAATGATTAGTCTTTCAAGTAATTATGGATTACAAAAGGTTCTTTCAACCAAGAAATCCCCCTTAAAATATGTTGAAACCCTTAAAACAGAAGCACATATGCTCCAAAGATTTGTTGAAATAATCAAATCAGAGAACCCTGACCTTTTGATTGGTTATAATTCTGATAACTTTGATATGCCCTACATTCGTGATAGAGCAGCCAAACTCAATGTAAAATTGGGAATTGGAACAGATGGATCCGGTTTGAAGTTTATGAGACGAGGTTACACAAACTCTGCACTTGTAAAAGGGAGAATACACGTGGATCTTTATCTTTTAATGAGAAGGTATCTACAGCTAGATCGATATACCCTTGAAAGGGTTTACAGAGAGCTGTTTGGAGTGGAAAAGGAAGATGTTCCAGGGGATGAAATATTTGAGTACTGGGACAATGGTGGTGAAATGCTTGAAAAACTCTTCAAATATTCCCTTGATGATGCTGTAGCAGTCACAAAAATTGGAGAAAAAATGTTACCTTTGAGCATGGAATTTACTAGGATAGTTGGCCAACCATTCTTTGATATCGCCAGGATGGCAACAGGTCAGATGGTTGAATGGTATCTTATCAGAAAAGCTTATGAAATAGGAGATATGGTACCTAACAAACCTTCATCATCACAGTATTCTGAAAGAAGAGGTAAAAAAGCCGCAGGCGGTTATGTAAAAGATCCTGTTATGGGTTTACATGAAAATATTGTTTCTTTCGATTTCAGGAGCCTATACCCCAGCATAATAATCTCTAAAAATGTTTCACCCGACACATTAGTTGATGAATGTGACATAAACAATTGTTATGTAGCACCTGAAGTAGGTCATAAGTTTCTAAAAGAACCTGTTGGCTTTGTTCCATCAATAATTGGGAATATTTTGAAAGAAAGAGTAAGACTTAAAACTCAAATGAACAATGCTGAGAATGCACGGGAAAAACAGGTATTAGATGTTCAGCAACAGGCTCTTAAAAGATTAGCAAATTCCATGTATGGTGTTTATGGATATTCCAGATTTAGATGGTACAGAATAGAATGCGCAGAGGCTGTAACTGCTTGGGGAAGAGATTTTATTAAAAAAACAATGGTTCAAGCTAAAAAATATGGTTTTAAGGCCATTTATGCAGATACAGATGGGTTCTATGCCACATATATTCCAAAAGATGATATACATGATGATAAATAAAATTGAGTGAAAATATGAAGAGGGCACTTCTGATAATCGATGTTCAAAATGAGTATTTTACAGGAAAATTACCAATAAAGTACCCTGATAATTCATTTAATAATATTTTAATTGCTATGGATATAGCAAAATTTCAAAAAATTCCAATTGTGCTTATACAACATACCAATCCATCTGATGCTTCAACATTTGCCTATGGAAGTGATGGATGGAACATTCAGAGCCATATAGCTTCAAAACATCATGAGACATTAATTGAAAAGACCCTTCCCGGAAGTTTTACTAAAACTAATCTGGAAGACTGGTTGAAAAAACATAATATAGACAGTGTTACAATTGCAGGCTATATGACCCAAATGTGTTGTGACACAACAGCAAGACAGGCATTTGATCTAGGATTCAACGTGGAATTTCTTTCTGATGCAACTGGAACATTAGATGTGTTCAATTATGCAGGGATATGTCAGTGCGGAAGAACTACATCGTTCAATCTTGATTACACAAGCCATGAAGTTTAGTAAGGTTTTAAAAGTCGATGAATGGATAAAAACTCTTAAGAATAATAATACTAATTATTGATTTAAATACTTCAATGAATTAATATTTAATAATGAGTTAATGGATATTTATTCCATGATAAGCTATCTTGAAACTGATGAGACTGAACTTGACCTTATAAAAGACTTGTGGGAAAAACTTAACCATCACCATCAGTTAAGATCTAAGAACTTCCATCAAGATTATTTAAATATTCTTTTTGAGGACAGAAAGGATGAATTAATTAAAAAATCTAACAAAGGAAAGTTAAGATTAGATTTGGCTTTAGATAATACGATTAATAAGGTGGTAGGATATTGTATAAGTTCATTTTCATATGAAAACGGTGAAATTGACTCAATATATATAGACGAAAAATTTCGCACTTTGGGTATTGGAGATACCCTTATGAAGCGTGCACTGAGCTGGATGGATTCAAATAATGTAGAAAATAGACAAATAAAAATATCTGTGGGTAATGATGTTGCAATAAAGTTTTACAATCAATATGGCTTCCATCCTAAACATGTCATTCTTAAACAATTGAAAAATGAATAATACTGAAGATGGTTAATTTAATTCTGGGATGATTAGAAATGGTTGATAAAAGTTTAAAATCTAAATTTGACAGAGGTGCTAAAAAATACGACAGACAAAGGCATCAAATCATTCCAAATTTGGATCAAATGTACAGTATCATGACAGAACTTGCAAGTTGTAAGATACCAGGACCTAAAATACTGGATCTTGGAGCAGGTACAGGACTGCTTACCAATTACATGTTAAAGAAGTATTCTCGAGGACATTTTACATTATTGGATATTTCCGATGAAATGCTAAATATAGCCAGAGAAAGATTTAAAGGAAATCCTAATTTTAAATTTATTAATGGCGATTACCTTGAAGCTGATTTTGTTGAAAAGTATGATATAGTGATATCCTCACTATCCATTCATCATCTTAAAGACCATTCAAAAAGGATTATTTATTCTAAAATATATGAAAGCCTCAATATTGGAGGTATCTTCCTAAATTTAGACCAAGTATATGCACCTAGTTTGGAAAATGAGGATATTTATCAAAGGAATTGGTTTGAAAAAATTGAGTTAAAATCATTATCCCCAAGTGAAACAGGGATAATATTCGATAGGATGAAACACGACAGACCAGCAACTCTAGAAAATAATCTTAAATGGCTAAAAAGCTGTGGTTTCACAAATGTGGATGTTTTTTACAAATATTACAATTTCTGCATTTTATATGGTAAAAAGTGAAAAAATTTGATTGTAAAAATAGTTTTTGTGGAGGCAAAGAATTGTTTGAAGAAAAACTGGATAAGTTTGCAAGAGAACTTGGAGCTGATTTTTATGGAGTTGCAGATTTAACTACAGCTGCAGATTTCATAAAAAAACAAGGAGGAAACAGTGTTACTGGTTATTCTACTGCAATTTCAGTAGGAATCAAATTATTAGATACTATTGTAAATGAACTCCCAAATAGATTTGAAAAATCTGTTGCTGTAAACTACAAACACCACACCTATGATATTATCAACATGCGCCTTGATCTTATAACATCACGTTTGAGCAGTACAATTCAAAATAAGGGATATAATGCTCTTCCGATTCCCGCATCTGAAAGATATGATAATGAACGGATTTGTGCAGTTTTTTCACATAAATTAGCAGCGAATATGGCAGGATTAGGTTGGATTGGTAAAAGTTGCCTTTTAATAACTCCCGAAGCTGGTCCCAGAGTAAGATGGCCAACAATACTTACAAATGCTCCAATTAACCCAACAGGAAAACCAGTTGAAAATCGTTGTGGCGAATGTACTGAATGTATTGATACATGTCCTGTTTCAGCATTTACAGGAGAAATTTTCAATGCAGAAGATGATCGTGATGCTAGATACGATGCTAGAAAGTGTGAAAAATACTTTGAAATAATGGAAGACGCCGGTAAAATACCCGTTTGTGGTTTATGCATTTATAACTGTCCCTATGGTAGAGATAGTATCAAATTTTAATCCATAGTTTACAAATAAATGTAACTTTCCACTAAATATAGGATAAAGTTCAAATATCCTTAAAAACTATTTAATAATGTTAAAAACAGCTTAATATTCAAGATTTTTTATAAATTACTGAAGATCTTTTGTATCCATTATCTTGAATTATATAAGAATGAAGAATTAAACAATTTATAAAATCTACTTAGGATTAAAAATATTATATCATTTAAATCTTTGAAAGAAACTTTCAGGGGTGTGAATTTGGAAAAAGCCAGAATATTTGTGCAGGGAATAGTTCAGGGAGTTGGGTTCAGACCCACAGTGTACAGGATAGCTCATAAAATGCAAATTAATGGATATGTTCGTAACATGGGGAATATTGTCGAAATTATTGTTGAAGGGTCTGAGCATGAAATTAACGCGTTTATTAATAATTTAAAAGAAAATAAGCCCCCAATATCCGAAATAACCACTCTTGTAATAGAATGGTTAGAACATGATGTTCAATCTGAATTCAACGATTTTGTAATTCTTGAAAGTTTAGAAAACTTCTCTGGTTCCTCTGTTATACCACCAGACATTGCAACGTGCGACAACTGCATGGAAGAAGTATTTAATAATTTAGACAGGAGACAAAAATATCCATTCATTGCATGTACAGACTGTGGCCCACGTTTCACTGTTATAAGTTCAATTCCATACGATCGTGTTCGTACTTCCATGAGTGATTTTCCACTCTGTGAAGATTGTACAGTAGAATACACTGATCCTGAAGATCGCAGATACCACGCAGAAGCAACTTGTTGTCCAGTTTGTGGACCTGAAGTATTTTTATACAAAGAAGAAATGATTAAATATGATAATCCTGTGAAAGAAGCATCTAAATTAATTGATGAGGGAAATATTCTCGCTGTGAAAGGTATTGGAGGCACACACCTGGTTGTTAAAACAACTGAAGACAGTCCTGTTGAAGAACTTAGAAAAAGGCTTGGAAGATACAACCAACCATTTGCTTGTATGTCTCCCGATGTAGATACCATAAAAACCTTTGCAGAGGTTTCAGACAATGAAAAAACTACCTTAACATCCAGAAGACGGCCCATTGTAGTTTTAAATAAAAATAATAATTACTTTCTCTCACCTTCTGTATCGCCTGTTCTTCATAATCTCGGTGTGATGCTTCCTTACTCTGCACTACACCACTTACTTTTTACCTACACTAATGAGCCAGCATATGTAATGACCTCTGCCAATATCCCTGGAGAACCCATGCTCATTGATAATAAAGAGATAATATCAAAACTTGATGGAATAGCTGACTATTACCTCCTACACAACCGTAAAATAGTTAACAGGTGTGATGACTCTGTTGTCAGATTTAGGGGAGATGATATGGCATTTATAAGACGTTCACGAGGTTATGTTCCTGAACCATATGATTTTACTAAAATAGCTTCTGATATAAATGTACTTGCACTTGGCCCAGAAATAGATGTAACATTCTCACTTCTTAAAGAGGGTAAATGCTATGTCTCCCAACACATAGGAGACACAACTAAGTATGAAACATTTAGATATTTAGAAAACGCTGTAGATCATATGATGAATATTACCAAGACTGAATCTGTTGATGTAGTTGCATGCGATCTGCATCCAATGTTCTTCACCACCAAACTTGCAGAGAAAATGGGTAAAGATCTTGGATCTGAAATTTTAAAGGTGCAACACCACCACGCCCATGCTGCAGCCCTATGTGTTGACAATAGCGTTGATGAACTCATATGCATAGCAGCAGACGGTGTAGGCTACGGTGATGATGGAAATGCTTGGGGAGGTGAAATTCTCCTATCACATGGATCTAGTTACAAAAGGCTGGGCAGTCTAATGCAACAAAATATGGCTGGTGGTGATTTAACAACCAAATATCCTGCAAGAATGGTCATGTCAATGTTGTTTAAACACATTGCTACTGATGATCTAGTGGATCTAATGAAAACAGAATACATAGAATACTTCAAACATGGCAACATTGAAGTGGATCTCGTTGCAAAACAGCTTCAACAGAATTTTAACACAAGTATCACTACAAGTACAGGCAGAGTTCTTGATTCCATATCCACTGTACTGGGAATTTGTGGAAAAAGAACCTATGAAGGCGAATGTGCTATGAAACTCGAATCTGCAGCGTATTATGGTAAAGATACGCTTGAAATTCCAATTGAAATTGATAAAAGCCCTATAAATGGAATGGAAACTCTAAATACATCCAAAATTTTAATTTCAGCTTTAGAAATGAAACAAAATGGGGGAAAAATAGCCAATATAGCAGTTGCTGCACAGAAAGCATTAGCTCTTGGGCTTGCAGAAATGGCTATAAATGCTGCTGATAAAACCGGAGTCAAAATTATAGGTGGTTCTGGAGGAGTTTTCTATAATGAGGCCATAAGTGTTACAGTGAAGAAAGCGGTTGAATCTGCAGGTTATAACTTTGTACAACATAAGAATACTTGTGCCGGTGATGGTTCTGTATCAATTGGGCAAGCAGCAATTGCAGCCTGGAAATCAAAGGGAATTTAAAAATTATATTTAAAATAAAAAATTTTCACTCTAAAAATTTAGTTATTGGAATGATTTAGTTAGGATAACTGATAAGGAAATTGTTTTAACCATATCTTATTAAAATTCTTTTACTGTATTTTTTTGAGGTGTTCATTGGGATGTTTTATCTTTCTGGACTTCAAGATCACTTAAAAGTTTTTCTGCATGTTTTTTTGCATTGTCATATTTTTTAATAAGTTTTTGAAGTTCTTCTGTTACTTCTGTTTCACCCATGTGAATTCTGCCCTCTAGTGTGTGTAGCTCTGAGAATTCCTGACCTATAACGTTCATCTTAATTGCACCAGGACCTATAAAAATCTGTATTTGAATGTCCTGAGATATGTCATAGTACTTCCTAGGCCTACCCCTTTCTATTTTTTGGAATGAAGAACTGAGTAACCCTAATTCTTCCATTGCCCTCAGATGTTCTATTATGGCCTTCTGTCCAACTTCAAGTTCCTTCGATATTTCACTCACAAATCTGGGCTCGTCAGTTAAAAGATTTATGATATCCCTTCGGGTTTTACAGCCCATCACATCAAGTATTGCTTCTAAATCCATGTTATTCCACTTGTTGATTTTATGATCTTTATGATGTTATAATTAGTACTTATTTAACTAGTTGTGCGAAAGATTTATATAACCTTTTGTAACTATAATAGTTAAAGGTTACTGTTCTTTTTATACCATATAAAAGGTGAATGAATGAATGATAAACAAGAATTAGAGAAGTTAAAAAAGGATCTGGCCCGTCTTGAAACTGATATCCATGAAAAAACCAAGGAAAATCAGGAAAAAGATGATGAAATTCAGAATCTAAAGGATAAAGTGGATGATTACCACTCTCAAGTACTGAGGCTACAGGCTGATTTCGATAACTACAAAAAACGATCAGAAAAAGAGATTAAAGACTATGTTAAATACGCAAATGAAGGACTGATTCTTAAGGTTATAGATGTATATGAAGACCTTGAAAGGGCTTTAAAAGCAGATAAATCACATGACCTTAAAGAAGGTGTAGAAATGATACATAAAAAACTCGAAGACATACTCAAAGGAGAAGGTCTCTGCGAGATTGATGCATCAGGAGAAAAATTCAACCCTTATAAACATGAAGCCCTCATGGTAGAAGACAATGAAAATTATGACGAAGGAACAGTTATAGAAGAGCTTGGTAAGGGCTATACCCTTGAATCCAAGGTAATCAAATATTCAATGGTTAAAGTGTGTAAAAAGAAGTAATCTTAATCTTATAAATTTAAAAATGACGTGTATTAATAAAAGAGGTGAATATTATGGCAAAGAAAGAGAAAATAATTGGTATAGATCTGGGTACAAGTAACTCAGCAGCAGCAGCACTAATTGGTGGTAAAGCAACCATAATTCCTAGTGCAGAAGGTGCAACACAATATGGTAAAGCATTTCCAAGTTATGTAGCTTTCACTAAAGATGGAGAACGTCTTGTTGGTGAACCTGCAAGAAGACAGGCAGTAACAAATCCAGAACACACCATTAGCGCCATAAAAAGAAGTATGGGAACAGATTACAAAGTCAACATCCTAGGTAAAGAATACACCCCACAGGAAATATCAGCTTTCATATTACAAAAAATTAAAAAAGATGCAGAGGCATTTTTAGGAGAGGAAGTAAACAAAGTCGTAATCACTGTACCTGCATATTTCAATGATAATCAAAGAACAGCTACTAAAGATGCAGGAACGATAGCTGGTCTTGAAGTTGTACGTCTTGTTAACGAACCAACAGCAGCCAGCCTTGCATATGGTATAGACAAAGAAGCTGAAGAGGAATTAGAGATACTAGTATTCGATTTCGGTGGTGGAACACTGGATGTCACCGTTATGGATTTCGGAGGAGGAGTATTTGAAGTAAGATCAACCAGCGGTGATACTAGTCTAGGTGGAACTGATATGGACAACTCCATAATGAAGCACTTAGCTGAAGAGTTCAAACGTGACACTGGGGTTGACCTAATGATGGATGATCAAGCAGTTCAGAGGCTAAGGGAAGCAGCAGAAAAAGCTAAAATAGAACTTTCAACAACCTTAACAAGTGATATAAATCTACCATTCATTACTGCAACTGCAGAGGGTCCTAAACACCTTACAGCAACTCTTACAAGGGCCAAACTTGAAGAACTTGTTGATCCTATCATTAAAAAATGTTCAGGACCATTGGAACAGGCAATTAAAGACGCTAAAATGAGTAAATCAGACATAAACAAGATCATACTCGTTGGAGGACCTACAAGGATGCCTGTTGTACAGAAATTTGTTGAAAAATTCATTGGAAAACCAGCAGAAAGTGGAATAGACCCAATGGAATGTGTTGCAATGGGAGCAGCTATCCAGGGCGGAGTTATGGCCGGTGAAATCAAAGATCTAGTACTACTCGATGTAACACCCCTATCTCTAGGTATTGAAACTCTTGGAGGAGTTTTCACCCAGCTCATTGAAAGGAATACCACCATACCAACTAAGAAAAGTCAAGTTTTCACAACTGCTGCTGACAGTCAACCTTCTGTGGACATACATGTGCTTCAGGGTGAAAGGCCAATGGCAGCTGACAATTCAACACTCGGCAGATTCCAACTCGTTGGAATACCACCGGCCCCAAGAGGAATCCCACAAATTGAGGTTTCATTTGATATAGATGCTAATGGAATTATTAATGTATCTGCAAAGGACATGGGAACCGGTAAAGAACAAAGAATTACAATAACAGCACCAAACAAGCTCTCAAAAGAAGAAATCGAAAGAAAAGTTAAAGAAGCAGAGCAGCATGCAGAAGAAGACAAAAAACGCCAAGAAGAGATTGAAATTAGAAACAATGCAGACTCAATGATATACACATCAGAAAAAACCTTAGAAGAACTGGGCGACAAAGTAGACGCAGACAAAAAATCCAAAATTGAAGGTCTAATAAAAGAACTCAGGGAACTTATTGCAGGTGATGATCTAGATTCAATTAAATCTAAGACAGATGAACTAACCAAGATCGTTCAGGAGATAGGAGCTGCAATTTACCAAGAAGCACAACAGGCACAACAGGCACAACAGGCACAACAGGAAGCTCAAGGTGAATCAGAAGAAACTCAAAAGGATAACAAAGACAACGACGAAACAATAGATGCAGACTACGAAGTAAAAAAATAAGTTAAATATTAGAGTCAGGAATTTTATTTCCTGCTCTATTAATTATTTTAATCTAAAGAATCTTAGAATATTACTAAATTAATTCATGTTATGTAATCATAAAAATTTTAATATTGATTGATGACATCAATTAAATAGTTTCAGTATAATAATTTAAATCTCATACTTATATTCATATAAAAATTTCATGTTGATCAATGAGTGATCAAAATTAATTGAGGGTAAGATTATAATGGCAGAAAAGCGTGATTACTACGAAGTCCTTGGAGTGGATAAGGGCGCAGACAAAAAAGATATTAAAAAGGCTTATCGTAAACTAGCGATGAAGTACCATCCTGATGTAAGCGAAGACAAAGAGTCAGGTGAAAAATTTAAAGAAATTAGCGAAGCTTATGCAATACTTTCTGATACAGAAAAAAGACAGACCTATGATCAATATGGACATGCAGGAATGAATGGATTCTCGCAGGAAGATATATACAACAATGTTAACTTCGATGACATATTCAGAGGATTTGGATTTGGTGGAGGTCAAGGAGGAAATCGCAGTGGAGGCGGTTTTGAAAGTATTTTTGACCTATTTGGATTTGGTGGGAACACTAGAAATGGGCCAAGCCAAGGTGAAGATGTATACTATGAAATGAACATTACCCTTGAAGAAGCAGCATTGGGCCTTGAAAAAGACATAGAAGTACCCCATAAAAAGACATGCCCAAACTGTCAGGGAACAAAAGCAGAACCTGGTACAGACACCAGAACATGCCCTGAATGTGGTGGTTCTGGACAGGTTCGCCAGGTCAGCAACACCCCATTAGGTCAGTTTGCAACAGTACGCCCATGTAGAACATGTAGAGGAGAAGGACAAATTATTGACACACCTTGTACTGAATGTCATGGAAAAGGAATAGTTAAACATAAAAGTACCATCCATATTAAAATACCTCCCGGTGTGGAAGATGGCAGTCGCTTACGTGTACCCGGTGAAGGAGATGTTGGAAAACGAGGAGGACCTCCTGGCGATCTTTATGTTATGATAGGTGTGAAAAAACATCAGTTATTCCAAAGAGAAGGATCAGACCTCATATATAATATGCCAATAAGCTTTGTACAGGCTTCGTTAGGAGATACTGTTGAAGCACCCACATTAACAGGAGCCGTTGATCTTAAAATACCTGCAGGAACACAGACTGGAACTTCATTCAGAATACGTGGTGAAGGAATGCCACATCTTCGTTGGAATGGTAAAGGTAATCTCTACGTCAAGGTTAAGATAGTTACTCCAAAGAAACTCAGCCCAAAACAAAAGGAACTTCTTGCAGAATTTGCTGATGTAAGTGGTGAAGAAATATATGCTGAGGATAAAGGTTTTTTTGAAAAAGTAAAGGAAGTTATTAATCACTGATAACTTTTCATCATTTTATTTTAAACATTAAATTTTCTATTTTTCTCTTGTAAAATACAATCAATTAAATCAATGCCAGCTACATGAAAACTCTATTGTAATATTAATTAATTTATTTTATTTTAGTATACTGCTTTTATATTGATTGAGTTCGATCCATGACACAAAGCAGATCCTTATGTCCTCATGTGTTGGAATAAATGTTGAGATTTCAATTAATTAACCTGAAATTTAAATAATTCCTAATTTAAATAATCCCACCCATACAAGGTAAACACCAATTACGATTAGAACTACTCCCATTAGATAATGCCCATTTCTTTGCATCCATTTGTTAACTTTTGACAGAATATTATTAGCCTTTTCTGGAAATAAAAGATATATTCCAAGAGGTACTTCACAAACCATCAGTGTTATGAATGTTAAAATTATCACAATAATTAATTTTCCAATTGGATCAACCAATGATACTCCAATTTCTTTGCCAGCTTCAAGAATAATTATGGTAGTTGAGAAGTTTATTAAAAACATTCCAAATCCAAATGATAACCCTTCAATAAATAATATTAAATTTGATGATTCTTTACCAATTCCTTGAAAACGTTTTTTTGGAGCATTTTGAGGTTGAAAAATTCTTTTTATACCAAATAATAACAGAATAATACCCAATAAAACATCAATTCCTGCTAATGTTGGATCAGGTGTTGGAGATGTTGCGGTTACTCCTGCACTAAGAAGTATTCCAAGAATAACAACTATTAAAATCAAAATGATTGCACCAAGATAATATCCAAAACCTTGGAGTTTTGGTCTTTTAGAAATTGATAAAAGGAGTATTATCCCCATTAATGCTGTAGGACTAACAGCTGCACCTAATGCAAGTGGTATAATCTGTGTTAGAAGCGTTAAGAATGATGACATAATTTAACCGTTTTTAATCAATATTCTTAATTATTTTTTTAAATTTAATATTATAAATGTTTATTTCAACATTCATTTACAATATTGTAATAATCTTGATTTTTATAGTTCATCAACTTATATTAAAATCTTGAAAAATTAAAGAATTTTTCTTATCGAATAATTAATTCAAAAATACCATAAAAATTAATTAAATGGCATGCCGAGAGTAACCCACCTTCTGTTTAAGCAGCATTCATCTATGCGGATTACCTCTACTTCGTACAGGACTCATGAGTAGTATTTACCCTTGCATCCCGTGGAATGGCCGTTTCACCGTTTCTTCTGATGTCGTCAGCTTCGCATCATGTTCATTCATCAGAATACGTGTCGTTTCTGCTCCATGGTCACGCTTCTCAGCGTATGCCTTCTGACACCACGGTTCTGTATGATGGATGGAGTTTCCTCAGTTTACGAAAAACCGTTAGCTGCCCTTCGGCTTGCCATTTAAAAAAGATAAAAATAGCGGGGCCTAGATTTGAACTAGGGCTCTCGGGGTTATGAGCCCCGCGGGATCACCAGACTACCCCACCCCGCTGTACTATGACTGTTTATCCTTACAGCATATAAAGTTTTGCATTGAATATTTCCAATTGAACATCTAATTTAACAGTTTCCATTAATTTAACTAAGTTGCTTGATTTAATATAATGCATAGTATCTTCTTTATCAAGATGATAACATGTAACAGTGATTATGGATGTGTAACTATCAGAACAAGAACTTCATTTAGGAAAGTGTTATCGTGTAATTTAAAATATTTAGGAAAGAAAAACTACATGATTTGATACAAATATTTAGTTATATTTAAAATTATTATTTGACCCATTAAAAAGATAATCCGTTCATAACCATCATTCAGCATAAAATTCTTAATATTTCTATAAAAAATATAAAAATAGATGGTAATTTATATTTAGTTTATACTTTAAGCTTAAATTTAAATAATCAGTATTTGGTTATTGGATTATTCTTCAAATGTTTTCGAGTTTATCTAGCCTTTCTTCAATTTTTTCTAGTTTTTTATTGGTGTATCCTCTGTATTCATTGAATCTACTGTCAAGTTCTCCTAAATCTCTAGACACTTTACTGTACCTTTTTTCGAGATCAACAACATCATTCTTGGTTGCAAGTTCCCAATCTTTAATTAGCTGATCACTTTTATCATCCAAAAATAACTCTATCTTACTTGAGAGTAAATCTGTGCTCTTTGGAACACCCTTAACAGTTCCTTTTATTTTTTCACTCACGCCAGCCATTCTTTCACTGACTCCGTCAATCATACTACCCTCAATTGTTACTTTTTCACTAGCTCCAGAAACTGCTGAACGAGCTTTCTCTCCCATTCCTGACATCTTATCACCAATTCCATTTTCATCTTTATTTTCATCGGCTCCAGAAACTGCTGAACGAGCTTTTTCTCCTGTTTCATTTATTACAGAACGGGCCCTGGAAAATGATGGATTTCTGGTATCTTGCAGATAGTAATAAAGCAAAATTACAATGGCCCCTGCAAGTATGAGTACCGCAAGTAATTCCAATGGGGTCATTTACGTTTTACCTCCTTGACTTTACCTGTTTTCTTTTCAAGTTCTTCTTCCTTCTTTTCTATATCCATAAGTAGTTTTTGGAGTTTTGCATATTCTGTTTTTGCTTCAAGACGATTAACCCTTTCGTTTATCTCACTGTGGAGATATCCTGCTTTATGCATCAGATCAGAAGTTGTTTCCCTAATATTAGTTAATTTTTCTTGCTGATCTTTTGGAAGAACAATATCGCTCATCATACGCTTAGATTCAAGGTCACGTTCCACCAATTCTATCTTTTTGAGTTCAGCCTGTTTTGTAAGAAATTCAACATTTGTCTGTGCTTCTCTAACTCTTCTCCATTGCGTAAGTGCAACTATAAGTCCAACAACCACTATGGCCGCTATTACTATATAAAATACATTTTGATCAATTGCTACCATATTATTACCCCTTTACAGTTTATCAAAACTTATATATGTATTTTTTTTAAACTAACCAAATATCCTTCCTATTTTCAATATAAATTAATTTGAAGGATTCTAAATCATAGACCTGTATTTTATTCACATCTTAAATATGAAAAATTATTGCACTTGATTTTTATATAGTGGTTTTTATAATAATATTGTATTAGATGTTATTTTAAAGTTACTAGTTGAACTAGTTGAAAAGAAGTATTAAAATATTAATATTAATTGAGTTTAAATCAAAATAAAAGAAATTATTTGTAATCAATTTTAAATAGTATAAGTGAGTGTTATGATGGAAATGTATAAAAAACCAGGCCAAATCGTTTCAAAGGTCAGAAAAATGGCTGTTGATCATATCAAAGCTGATATGAAAATCATAGATCTTGTTGAATATGTTGAAAATAATATAATTGAAATGGGAGGAATGCCCGCATTTCCATGTAATGTTTCTATAAATGAAGTAACTGCACATTATACATCACCTCCAGGGGATGATTCAACTATTAAAAGAGGAGATTTAGTTAAAATTGATCTAGGTGCTCATGTAGATGGTTATATTGCAGATTCTGCAGTTAGTGTTCTTGTTGGTGCCGATGATTACACTGATCTTGATTCATCTGAACAGGATTTAAACTTGAAGATGATAGAAACAGCACAAAATGCTCTTGAAAGTGCTATTAATACTATAAAAGATGGTATTGAAATTGGTAAGGTTGGAACTACTATTGAAGAAACTATTAATCAGAACAACCTGAATTCAGTTTCCAATTTAACAGGACATAGTATGGATCGCTGGATACTGCATTCAGGTGTTTCTGTTCCGAATATTAAAGAAGATAATAAACATATAATCCAAGAAGGAGATGTTCTTGCAATAGAACCATTCGTAACTAATGGAATCGGTCGTGTGGGAGATATGAATGATACATATATCTTCAGATTCCTAAGAGATCGTCCAATGCGTATGGCTCAAGCAAGAAAACTTCTTAAAATAATTGAAATAAATTACAGGACTCTTCCTTTTTCCCAAAGATGGTTAACAGAACATATAAACTCGAAACAACTTAATATGGCAATGAGACAACTTCTATCATCACGTGCAATATATCCATATCATGTTTTAAAGGAAAAAAGTAATGCAAGGGTTGCTCAAGCAGAACACACAGTAATTGTGGAGTCTGACGGATGTAAAATAATAACCGAATAAAATATTCTTAATTTTTTTATATTGATTTAAATTAAAATAAGAACTTAAATAAATTATTCTAAAAATAAAGACAGAAGTAAGGGGATTAAATCCCACTTTACTATATTCTGTACAATTTCTTTTCTTAGACGTTTGCGAGTGGATCTTCCTTCTCGCTACTTCCTTTGTATGGAACTGGTAATCCCATTGCTTTTCGTCTGTCGATCTCCTTCATTGCTTTCTCTTTTTTCTGAGTTGAAAGCTTTGTGAGCATCTCTAGACCAAATTTGCCTTCATCAATAGCTTTGGTTTCAATAACACCTGCATCGACTGCTGCTTTGAATATTGTTTCTCCAGCGTCTGTACGTGTGAATACTGTTGACCAACCATCTCCTGATCCAACTGAACCTGTAGCTACGTCTGATAATTCAGAAACGTAGTCAAGGCAGACTTTACATCCACTCTGTTCGTAGCCGTGAGTTTCTTTGAGTGGAAGTGATAACACCTCATCTGCTGTATGAATCCAGAATTTACCTTTTCCAATATCCATTTTCTCTACTAGCTCTGGGGAAACTCCCATTTTTGCCATTAATGTTTCAAGTGACGTAAATGGAAAATTCTCCATACAGAATATACCTGTTAATAGAGCAATCTTATCTGCAAGGAATCTCACACCGAATGGATATGACTGCATTTTCCTTATACCCATAGTCTGGCACGGAATTGCGACAGTACCAACTTTCTCAAGTCCATACTGCCTTACTGCTTTTTTAAGCATCCAAACGTTCGGTGAGAATGTGTACTTGGTTCCTGCAGCAGCTAGTATCTCATCAGAATTCATTGCAACCATTGGTTCTGGTTTCCAGAATTCCTTTCCAGGTCCTGCAACAACAGCTCCATCTATAATTTTCTCATCAAGGGCGTAGCAGAAGAGAGCAGAAACAATTCCTCCGTCCTGTGCGATCTTCTGGATATTTTTGTCAGTTGATCTTGCAGTAACAACTTCTTTGTATGTTCCTAATACCATTTTCTCGTCCTCCTATAACCCCAAGTCCTGTTTAATCCTATCTGCAGGCCACCAGCTTCTAGGGCACTGAGTGTAACATATACCACAGTTAACACATCTATCACTGTTAAATTCTGGTCTACCACTGGTCATGCTTAATGCACGGGTCTGACAGGCCATTGCACATGTTCCACATCCAATACATAGGGCTTGGTTTACTACCTTGTACTGAAGGTCGTTTCCAAATGCTTCAGTGAAACCAGCTAAATCAATCATTGGCTGTAGGTAATCCATGTCACCGTTAATTACAGCTACTACTGTCTTTGCAATTATTTCTGGTGATGGTGGGCATCCTGGTATTGCACAATCTACTTTTACAAGGTCTGCGATTGGCACGAATGATTCGTGATCTGGGCGAGCCTGCTGTCCTCCTCTGGAGTAACGGGTGAAACACCCTGTTGCTGCGCAGGAACCGAAAGCTACTACGAGTCCGGCTTTTTCCCTTGCTTCCATGAGCTCTTTGATACTATGTTCGTCCTGCAGACATACTGAACCTTCTACAAGTACAAGGTCCATTTCTGGCATTTCCCATACATCTGCCAGTGTTTGTCCATAAACAATTTCCACCATATTGGTGAGTAATTCGGCTAAAATGTCGTAGTTTTCACTAAGCGACATAACGTCTCCGGTACATCCTGATAAGTGGACGTAACCGATTCTTGGTCTTGCTTTTTCTTCAGCCACTTTTTCAACCTCCTCTTTTGAAGCTAGTTCTTCTGGTTTTGCCTCCATTCCTAAAAATTCCTTTATTTTGGCTAACATGGGCTAAACCTCTATTTCTTTTAAAATTATTTCAATGGCCTTGGGAATTGCATCTTCCACACATTCTGTTAAACCCAACTCAATGTCGGGGGCAGAGATTGATTCTGGCTGGACACCAACTACCATTACTTCGCAGACCTTGCTCAGATCATGCAAAGGCTGATTAACTGGCCATGAATGCATATTTTCATATGCTCCCTTGGGTAGTTCATCAACACTAAACACTCTGATGGTTCCTGGTTCTGCACCGAAATCTACAATGTCCACAACTATCATCTTCTTCCATGTTTCATGGGGAAGTGAGAATACAAAGTGTGGGCCACCTGTTCCGGCATCTAATGTCATTGTATTATCTGGTAGTGGTTTTTCCTTTGATAACTCGTCTAGAGCATCAATAACTGCTGGTCCAAATCCATCGTCTTTGAACAAGATGTTTCCACAGCCGACAATTAATATCTCTGCATCGTATGGCATGTTAATTCCCTTTAAATCCTGACCATTTCGTTTTTAAGGACACTCCTGTCATCATCGTCAACTACAATCACATGGGTTGCGCATGATAAACAAGGGTCGTATGCTCGTATTACATGAGGTCCGAAATCATGGTGGAATCCTTCGGTTGCTGGTCCCATGGTTGGAATGTTCCAGGTTGTTGGGACTAGGCAGCTGTAGAACTGGGTTTTTCCATCTGCGATCTGGGCCATGTGTACATCCATTCCCCTTGGACCTTCGATTGCACCGATACCAAGCTTGTTAGTACCAGTTACATCGTAGTCTGCCATTACAGGAGCTGATGTGTCCAATTCACCAAGAATAGCTACAATTTTGGACATATTGGTTTTCATTTCAATTGCCCTTGCAACGTGCTGAGCAACAACACCCTCACCAGAGTAGCCTCCGAAGACTGCTGCTCTAGCTCTAGGACCTACTTCTACGCTTCTACCATCGTAGAGAGGTATGGTTGAGCATGCTCTTTTACCTACTTCAGGGTCATCGTACCATGTCTCGGGCATGATTTCTGTGAACCTCTCAAGATCGAATTTGGTTCTGTCACCGTAAGTATGGTGTGTGGCTAAAGTTGGTGCGTTTGTAACACCTAAACCTGCTGGGAGGTCTTTATCTGCAACTAAACCTACAATAAGGTCAATGTGTGCATCAACTTTTGGTATAAGTGCTTTTGTACGGGAGTATAACCTTTTCCTTGCAAGTTCACTTATGTTGCTTGCCATTCCACCGATTCTAACATCTGATGGGTGTATACCTTCTCCGGCAACCATATCAACTACGTACTGTACAGTTTTCCTTATCTCGGAAACAGAGTTTATGGCTGTTGCCATTAGGTTTTCAGGTACGAAGTCAGCTGCTATCAAGAAGTGGTGTATTGCATGGCTGTTTACTGTGTGAGCTGCTAATGTTAGCTCTCTTAACTGCCTAGCTGCTTTTGGTATCTCAATACCTAAAGAGTCGTCTATAGCTTCTACTGATGCTAGAGTGTGAGGTATAGGACAGACACCACAGATTCTCTGTACTATTACAGGTGCTGTTTCTGGAACTTTGCCTGTTACTATTTTCTCAAGACCTCTAACAGGAGTAATACTAAAGTATCGCCCCTTAGTTACGATTCCTTCATCATCGACATCCATGACTAATTCTGCATGTCCTTCCTGTCGTGACGTTGGCGATATAACTATTTTTTCGCTCAAATGTATCACCTCTTGTTTTTATATAATCTTTTGAACATCAATATTTCTCTTGATTATATATTATATTATAACCTTTTCTTTGAAGGATAAAGTGCAAAATTTATATATAATGAGGAACTAAACTATGATTTCCTTATTGAACTTAAGAAATAAATATAGGTGTCCAATTAGTAAGAATTATGCATATTATATTATTAGTCTACTATTCTGTCTCTATTTAATATTAAAAAAGGATAATTATAAATCCAAACATGAGGATATAAAATATATTAGTATTTATGAGATACTAATCTTAATATGAGATATTAAAAATATTACTAAAACCAATAATTTACAAAGAGTTGAGCCAATGATTGACAAGAAAATATTAATATCCATTGTAATTGTACTTTTAATAGGCGTTGCAGCTGCGAGTTATCAGATTACAACTAAAACTCCGGGAATATGGCAACCTAGTGTCTCTCAGGCTCAAACAGCAGCAGATCATGGATCTTCAGGAGCTTCCTCATCAGCAGCACAGACACAGACAGGATCACAATCTCCATCAACAACCTCGTCCGGACAAAGTGGGACTGAAGGAGTGGATGTGAAAGTAACCCCATCAGACGCTCAGACAATTGCTCAAAATCATAATTTGGAAGCCAACACTATAACCGGCACACCAAAGCTCATAACTTTGGATGGAAAACAATTATATTATGTTCCAATTTTTGATAAAAATAATAATCAAATTGGAGAGATATATGTAAATGCTCAAACAGGTAAAACTAGTTTGGAATAATTAAAATATATTTTAATATGTTGGAGGTACCATAATGGTTAAGATGGTTGAGACAGAAGTAGAGTGTTGTAAAATAGTATCAGAAGATGTTAAAGATGCAATAGTTCTAGAAGGATCACCAGAATTAGGCCTTATTGGTAATATACTTGGATGGTTACTTGTTGAAGAACTTAAAATGAAGCAGATTGGATATATAGATTCTAAAGAATTTCCTCCGCTTGCGGTTTTATACAAAGGTATCGCAATTCATCCATTTAGAGTATACAGTACAGATGGAATTGTATTGTTCCTATCAGATTTCATAATACCGCCAAATGTTTCATATGACATGTCCAATGCAATAGTGGATTGGATGGAGAGAAACAACAGTAAAGGACTTATCACATTTAACAGTATGGTAGTAATGGAAAAAACTGGCTCTGTTGCAGGAGCAGCTAACTCAGAAGAAGCTCTTAAAAAATTAGGCGAACTTGATCTTCCGATTTTACCATTTGGAAATGTTAATGGACTTTCAGGCTCGTTATTAACAAAAACAGCAATAAAAAACATACCTGCCTCATGTCTGTTTGCAGAGGTTTTGAATCAATACCCAGATCCAAGGGCTGCAGCCAGTTTAGTGAATGTTTTAAATAAGATGTTGAATATAGATGTGAATGCACAACCATTATTAAAAGAAGCAGATGAGATAGAAGAAAGACTCAAAGAATTAGCAAAACGCGTTCAAAGTGAAAATGAGCCTGAATCTCCTATATACAGTTAATTTAAAATGGGCCCGTAGCCTAGTTGGATAGGGCGTCGGACTTCTAATCCGAAGGTCCCGGGTTCAAATCCCGGCGGGTCCGTAATTACTTCTTTTAGAAGTATTGTAGAATATTAAAATACATGATAAGATACTGTAAAAAAAATTAAGAATATTGTAAATACACCTAAATTCTATTAATAAATATTATTCTTGAATTCAAATCCAATGGGCCCGTAGCCTAGTCAGGATAGGGCATCAGACTCCTAATCTGAAGGTCCGGGGTTCAAATCCCCGCGGGTCCGTTCATAATTACTGATTTTTTATTTTCCTTAAAAAATAGTTATTCTATGAAATCATCCTAAAAAAAAGAAAAAAAAATATTATTTTGATTCAACTATTTCTTGTTCGGGATATCTTTTTTCTGATTCTAATTTAATTACAGATCCAAGTATTCCTCCTACTAATGCAATTATTATTCCTAAAATCAGATAGGTTAATAGACTAAATACCAAAAGTCCTAACACTGAACTGTATCCTGCAATGTAGTACATTATCAACAGTATAATGGTCAAAATAACTCCACCGATAACTCCAAAAATTCCACCGTTAATTGCACCTACCTTGATATCTCCACCAACCATAAAACCAACAGCTATTCCTGCCAGTAAAAGGTCAATCAATGATATATTTAAGCCAGATAGAATATTTGATACAATGTATAATGCTATTACCGTAATTATGCCAATTATTATTGGCCTCCATTTAATTACATCTTTATTAATTTTATCATCTCCTAATCTTTACATTTAATAGCTCAAACCGTATCTTAAAGTTTGTCCAGATTTACACCCAAATTAAACCTCCGCTGAATTTAATAAAATACGCCCTAATTCCTTTTAGAAAATATTAGAAAAAATCAAAACAATTAAAGATAATACTAAAAATTGATTAAATTTTATTAAATTATGGAGAATATTTGAATATGAAACAAAATTTGAAAGGCGTATCTAAAACATTGTTGATCCCTCTTTGGGCCAGGGCTTTTGAGACAAAACAACCCAATCCTATTATTAAAGATGAAAAAGCTGTTGAAATAATGAAAATATAGAATATGATTTCTTAAAATTTGATGAAAGAAAAATGCCCCAAGTTAAGTATAGCAATAAAGACTGAAATCTTAGATAATGCAACAAAGGTTTTCATAAAAAAATCATACTCAAGCGGTTATTATAAACATAGGCTGCGGCCTTGACACACGATTTTCAAGATTGGACAATGGCAAAATCACTAGTATGATCTTGACCACCCACAGCAATCCATGTTCGAACAATTTTTTGATTAAACAGACAAATACAAAATGATAGCCAATCTGTTTTCGATTACTTCATGGATAGATGATATTAAACCAATCAATCCGTTTTAATAATAGCAGAAGGAATAGTTATGTATTTTACTAAACATGAAGTGACAGGATTGTTAAATAAATTGGTTGAATCTTTTCACAATGCAGAAATGATACTTGAAACAATACCTGCTTCATTGGTTAAACAAAGTGAAAATCAGAATCTCATCAAAAAACAATATTATATAGAAGCTCAATTCCATTGGGGGATAAAAAACGGAAAAAATTTAGAAAAAATAAATGATAAAATTAATTATCTTGAAGATTGGCATTATTTTGATTATCATAAAGATAGATGGAAATCTATAAGCTGGTTTTCTTTAATTCCACTATTTAAACAGATTCGGTAATCGGATCGTACATTTGAGATTTTATTGATAGAACTAGAATAATTCATTTTTCAAATTAAAATAAAAAAAACAGATAAAGTCCATTAATCTTTTGGACTTATATTATTAACTCTGAGAAGATTTCTTCCCAAAACCTGCATCATCAGAGTTACAACTATGAATCCACCTATAAAAATTCCAAAAATTATTGTAGCACTACTCATGAATATACTTCCTAATTTTTTAATATGAATGATTCGTTTTTACTGTTAATATATCTTTTTAAAAATTCCACATAATGATACTTTTCATAGATTATATCATTAATCTTCTAAATGTGTTTGAGCACTTTTCACCAGTTTTATCAAAGCATTGATCTCATCGGTTAAATCTTCAAAATCATTAGCAGTGATTAAAACAACTACTTGATTTTCCTCGAACATATCTGCATCTTGGGGTATGACAACCATTCTACCATCTGAGTCCTTAACCTTTGAACATATACCTATACTTGACTTAAGATCCATTTATCCACCCCTTGAAATTATCTTTAAATTTCCAGATATAAATTGATTTTGTTAAACTTGAATTCGCTGAAACATATTATTAATCACATGAACAAATTAAGGGTGCTGTTTTGACTTTCCGCAGGGAGTATAATTTCACCATACTCTCCACCTCCACCAGATTTTATTTGTAATGTTTTGTTTCTAAACGCCTTTATAACATCTGCAACTTTAGGATCTATAATTTTTAGGTCTTTCATTGGCGCGTGTATAAGTGCAGTAATTTCGTTATTGAATTTCGTTACCATTTCTTTCCATATTTTCTGTACAAAAACTGTTGTAACACCTTTGCCATGAGTGATACTTATGATCTCTGCTAATGGAAGTATGTGTATATAAGGTGGCCTATGCATAGGGTGGTGTGGTTTTTTCCACTTTGAAAGCTCATGTATCCTATAATCAACACCTTTCTTTATTTTACCCCCACATGGACATCTCATCTTCATTTCTATTGCATCTTCAATTGAGTATTGTGTGTAACACTTTGAACATGCTGTAAGATGGTACTTTCCAAGTCTTGGATCGAATCCATAGTTAGCCTTGATATTCTTATTTAAAATTGCATCCCTAACCCCTTCAAATGTTAACTTACTAATTTCAAGCTCATTAAACTCTCTTCCAAGACGATGTGGCCATGGAGAATGTGCATCCGAATTGGTTAAAAAAGGGATGTTCTGTAACTCTTCAATTGTGTCTGCCATTTCAGAATCTGCAGACAGACCTAATTCAAGAAAATCGGGCATTTTACCATAGCAATCTTTGATACTATCATATTCCTTGTAAATACTGGTCCAAGGTGTGAATGCATGAGCCGGGCCTATTATACATCCATATTCATGTGCTATTTCCATTATTTCTTTTCCATTCATTCTTACTCTGGGCCTACCATCAGCTTCCATATTCCCCTTCATTTTGCTTCTTATAATCTTCGCAGATTCAATTGATGGGAAAATTATAAGATGGTGAACCCTTTTGATATCTTCTACTTCTGTTGTTAAAATGAATTTGGATTCATTATTTTCTGATGACTCTTGATCCCTAACACTATCCTTTAAAGAAAATATTCCATCTGATGATTCTTCTGTGGTTTCTTCCACCAATGCCATCCATTTTTGGTGAAGTGCATCACCAGTCGCAACCAGATCCAGTCCTTTAAGCTTTGCTTGAGGAGCCATAACAGAAGGAATCATGTTTTTAGAAGTTGCTATAGAATAACGGCCATGTATGTGTAGATCTGCATTTATAATCATATTGATACCCCTTTAAATTTCAAATATATACATTATATATTTTGATATTTCATTCAGAACTATTATAATGATTTGATGTTACAAGGTATTAATAAAATTAATGAAATTAAAATAAGAAATAATAAAAAAAAGTATTTAAAATGGTTTATCCTATATAACGAAGATCTTCTTCGCCTTGGATAATGTTCATGCGGTCGCTCATTTCTTTTTCCATCTGTTGAGCTTTGGATATCATTTTACGGGTTTCTTCAGCTCTTTCCTCAAGTTTTGCAATATCAAGTTCAACTTTGAGTATTTTTTGAAGAATGGTAAGTACTGCCTTTGATGCTTCTGCATCAATGAAGTAACCAGGTGTTTCACCCATTAAACATACACCCATCATATCATTTGACATACCTAAACCCAATATAAGACCAGAAGCACCGATAATTCCCCCGTCTGCAGTTCTTAAGGTGACATCGTGACCTTTTAGCATCTCAGCAAGCTCCACTGTGGTTGCAGCGCCAAAAACTTTTGGTTTATCTACTGGCTGTCCTGTTCCAAGACCTCCAAGTGTGTATATCTGTTTGACACCATGTTTTCCTACAAAGTCAATGATTGCACTACAAATCTCGTACTGACCTTCTGGACTTAATCCCTGAGTATTCCCAACAAGAATTATGTAATCTCTATTATCTTCACCATGAGATTTAAGATAGTAAAATTCATTTTTCATAGGTTCAATAATTCCGTTTTCATCCACAAAAACTTGTGGTGGAAAGGCAGGTGAGTAAAGTTCAGCAAATTTTACTGCATTTAACTCGTGGATCATGTGCTCTGCAACCAGTTTTCCAACATGACCTATACCTGGAAGAGCCTCTATGAATATGGGTTCATTAAGATCTACATTTTCTATGGTTTTAATAAAAGTTTCCTTCATCCAACCAACTCCTTTTCGCTCTTCAAGAGCTGTTTTTTAAGAATACGTCTATATTTACCGTATTTATCTTCAGGAGAGTATTTTGGAGGGTAGATGACCCCTACCTCCCCCTTGCAGGGGCAATTGTCATTAAGAGTGTATTCTCCACAAGACTTACACTTTTTCATTTTAAGCTTCATTCGAGTTCACGTTGGAAGGTACCTTCGCCTCCCTCCTCCAAAACAACTTCAATTGCTTTGTCTGCTGCTTCCTTAAGGAGGGTTTCTGCAGTTATATAATCTGATGATTTAACCATTAATCTATACCTTGGAGCACCAACACACTGAACAGAAATCTCTTCACCATTTATTGCTCCAAGTGCCTTCTTAATAACATCCACACCGTTAGGAGAGTATGATTTTAAATCAACATATCCTGTTATATTAACTTCAGGAGGAGATATATTCTTTTTAGCTACCTCAGTTATTGCATTAGCCCACTCTTCATCCATACCACGATCTATGAGTGTTTTTGCACCTTCTTCTGCAGCGATTTCAAATGCACCATAGAGATCTCCGAATTCTTCCATGATCCCATAGCCGACTTCTTCATAACCTGCATCAAGATCCTTTTCAAGAATTTTTGCAGAGAATTCTAGCAGTTTTTCAGCTTTCTGCTCGATCTTCCACTGTTGGATTTTCCTTGTACGCTGATCTTCCCTTATTCTCTTAAGTGAAACATCAACATGTCCTTTTTTGGGGTTAACACGTAGAACTCTAGCAACGATTTTCTGATTTTCCCTAACATAATCCCTTATGTTTTTAACCCAACCAGAAGAGACCTCGGATATGTGTATAAAAACTTCTTTACCATCATATTCCTCGAGACTTCCGAATGCACCGTAGTTCAAAACTTTGTGAACAGTTCCCACTACCAGATCACCTTCATCTGGCCATTCTTTTCTCATTCTTACCATTAGAACACCTATAATATATTTAAAATATATTATTAACTTTAATTAATTCAATTAATCCATTAATTAGTATTATTGTACTAATCAAGGATTATAATAATTTTAATCTAAGACTTCAACAATCTGAGCTGTTATTTCAGATTTTCCGCCTTTTGGTTTAACTAGGGTTTTTCCACATATTATGCATTGTACATTGGATGCAGCATGGTCAAAAACTACCTGCTGGTTACCACAGTCAACACATTTAACCCTTAGAAAGTTACTTTTGTTACTTCTGTAATTTGCCATATAATCCACCTACATTACGAATTCTACTTTACCTGCTCTGAATGATGATCTCTTGATGTGGGACTTTCCACATTCCTTACATTTATATCTAAGGTCCAGTTTTTTAATTGGCTTGTTCCTTGATGGAAGTGGCCTTGGGTAACCTCTGTATCCGCTTGTAACCCTTCTAAACTGCCTCTGACCCCATTTGAGCTCACTTGCTTTTCTTCTTTTTGCTTCTAATACTTCGTGAATTGTGTGTTTTTTACAACTTGGACAGTAAGTTCTCCTTTCTTTAGGAATCTTCATTATAATCACCTCTTAAATGTAAAAATAAGTCGTGCAATTAACTTCTTATTAATATGCTATTTTTAGAAACTTATTTAAACTGATATTTTTTTTGTTTAATATCTTGTACTTCTTTATAAAAAGTCCAAATAATATATTAATCTGTTTATCATTTCCAGTTTATTTATATGTTTGTATGAGTATTCCCTTTTTGTTTTTCACAAGGATCCTAGCGTTGGGCTCTGGTATTGTTATGAGATCTTGGGGAGATACTGGCCCGTAAACATTCTTATCAACCCCAACAATCGAAGGAAATTCATCAAGAATCATCAAAGTTTTCATTTCATTATTTTCAGATTTTTCCCCATGCCCATTATGATCCTCAAATGAATCAGTATTTTCTGATTCCACTGGAATTTCTTTGTTATTCTCTGATTTTGAAGTGTTTGTATTGTTCTGTTTTACAGTTCCATTTGCCACATCTTCAGGTTTTTGGATTTCATTTTTAGATTTATCTCTTCTTGAAGGTTCAGATCCAAACCTTTCAAATATCTGGTTTTCAAAATCATCTTTAACAGGTTTAACATCTTTATTTTCAGTAACTAAAGATTTTGTTTGAGCATCTGATAAAAGTTCATCGATATTAATAGATTTAAGCGATTTATCTACAGGTTTTTCTACAGGTTTTTCTACAGGTTTTTTGCTATGATTACCATGATTTTTCTGTATATACGACATTAAAGGAGCTGTAAGCTTTCCCCTGTATTTGATGAATGAGTCAACCAATTCTAAATAGAGTCCTTCTTCTTCGGGCGTGGAATTGATTGGAACTGTTATCTGGTTATCATCCTTTGAATCCTTGCTTTTTGACTCTTTAAACAATTGATAAGCCCGTTGTACATTCATAACTGCACTGTTGGCTATTTTATGTTCTCTTCTCTCGCATATTTCTGCCACAATTCTCTGGGCATCCCTCAGCAGGTAAGATTCAAAGGAAAATGGATTATCATCTATCTTCCTCATGAGTCTATTGAGGTAATTGGAGACTTCCCCGTAGAAATTATCGCCTACACGAGATAGACCGCTAATACTACGCTCTTTCTTTTGTGTCTCCCTCAATTTTTGGAAAAATTCATCCAACCCTATTCCTCACTTTCTATCCTTGGAGCTAAAAGGAAACTTAGTTCACCATCTTCTGAAACCATTTTCATGGACAAATTAAGAGGCATATCATTTCCAAGACTTAAAACTGCCGTATCAGAAAATTTATCTGCTTTTAACATCTCTTTTATTTTCTCAAGAGAGAAAACTGACTTTGCATTTTCAGATATTTTCTCACCGTGTAGATATTCTATCTTTGCATCCCCAAATTCTCCCTCAGCAGATGCAATAAACTTGTCCTCATCCACCATTAAAGCAATCTTATCAGAAACTATACCTATATCCTGAATCGAATTTTTAAGTAGGGAAAATGGAATTTCAAATACACTTGGATAATCTAGATCTGGAGGGCTTGGAGCCTCATATTCAATATCAATAAGTCTAATCTTGAAGGTACGTCTTGCTTCATCCTCAAATGTAAGAATCAAATTACCTTCATCAACTGTAAGTTCAACTACATCATCACTTTTTGCCCTCTTAAGAACTTTCATTAGTTCTTCAGTATCTACGTTGATCTTCAATGGTTCGTCACAGGAATATATATCGAAGAGCGCTGCTTTGAGCTCTAAATGCACGAATGTGATGTGGGATCTGTCTAATGCATCAAGCCTTAATCCTTCGCTGTCTGCTTTCATTTGAACTTCGTCCACAATTGAAGAAATAGCTTCGAAACTTGTTTTTAATACATTTGAATCACTTAAAACCGCTTTGAACATTTTCATCCTCCTTGATTACCTTTTATTTTCTTCAACTATATTATCCTTATTATCCTTATCTATCTTATTACCATTTTCATCTTTAACTTTCTTGGAACCATCATCTGATTCAGACCTTCCCTCTGCAACTTCAAGTTCTGTATGTATTTTGTTGAGGAAAGTTTTATTCAAAATACTCTGAGCAAATGCAGCCACAATTATCAAAATACCCACTAATATTAGAAAGGCCGATAGAGTAGCTCCTTCTCCAAATATTACATTATCAGCAACCTTAGTAACTGATGTGGAAATAATAACCAACCCATAAACAATTAAAAATCCACCAATTAATATTGCAGCGGCTTTAATTATTTTGTCCTTTTTATTTTTCAGTGAATCAATAGAATCATGACCACTCAAGATATCTGTGATATTGAAATCATGATCTTCACTTTTAACGTTCTTTTGAGAAGTTATATCCTTTTTATTAGAATTGTTTGAATACACTTTAAAGGAGTTTTTAGAATCTTTATCCTCTGTTTTTTTGTTAGTTGTTATTTCAGGGTTTAGATCATCTGCAATAGTGAATTTCTTGATTTTAGAAATGATTCCCGAAATAGAAGAACCTTTAGATTCAGGGGATTTATCATTACCCTTCTCTCCCACATTATCTTTTGAATTTTCCAATTTTTCCTCAGTGTCCTTATCCAAATCCTCCACCAATTTACTATCCCCCTAGATTTATATTTTCATGAATGATTAGTCAATATCCCATATGGTTAGTCATACTCACGCCATGTGCAAGAACACTTGGTACATCTGAAAAACCTTGTTTCAGATTCATCTGCACCACGAGTTTGGATAAGCCACCAAGATGCTTCCTTATTATCACATTTAGGACATTTAACAGTGGTTGTGGGTAGTGTTTGGATATCATCACTTGTAACAATTATGCTATCATTTGTTGATACCTTTTCAGAAATTTCGTATTCCTTTACAGATTCTTTTGTTATCTTTGTTGTGTATTCACAGTTTTTACATTCGAAACAGTCACCTTTAGGAAACATGACTGTACCGCATTTAGGACAAAATTCCATTTATATCCTCCCTATAAAAATTTAATATTGATTTGTAAGGATCGAATTATTAAATTAAGTTTTATATATTAGTTAATGCATTATTTGTATTGATCAATCTTGTAAAATATAAATTAATTTTTGTATTCTTTTAAGTTGTTATACTTCGTGATTTATGATATTTACTACTTAATATTCAGCAAGTCAAATGCATCTTCAAGAATTTTTCCATGATCAAATGCCAGATCTATAGTTGAAACTTCGTCTAAACAAAAATATTTAACTTCAGCAGCGTCTGTATCGGCCATAAGCTTTCCACCGATTTTTTTACCCAAAAAACATATGGAAATAATATGCCCCCTAGGATCTCTTTCAGGATTCGAGTATACTCCTACTATATCTCCTAATGTTACATCAAGACCTGTTTCTTCTTTAGTCTCTCTTATGGCAGCTGACTCAACAGTTTCACCATATTCAACAAACCCACCCGGCAAAGCCCATGATCCCTTGTATGGAGGATTTTTACGCTTTATGAGTGTAACTGATTCTTTATGAATAATCACGGTATCTACAGTTAAAAGAGGATTTTTAATTGGAACACTTCCTTTTGACAGGAATTTCAGATCTTAGGCTCTTCCCTTTGATTCCCCGTTTATGATGCCTGCTGCTATAATGTGTGCAACTCTCAAAGGTTCGGGTATTGCACTTCTTGTGGTTGAAAGTTTAACTATATCTTCTGCATCTTCCCTCTCAATCCCATGTATCTGCATATAAACTGATTCAGAATTGTCTACCTTGTAAACTTCTCCTGCTTCAAGAACATTACTCCACCTATCTTCAAAATCTTCAAATCTTTGTAGAGCTTTTTTTATTCGATCAAAATTTGGAGTTCTTCGCATTATCACAATAACAGGTACACCTGTTGATTCAAATATCTGACGGATATTAACTAAGTTGAAACCACCAAATGTGATGCCATCAAGCATGATCACTCCTAGCTGGCCAAGATTTCTTGAATTTTTAACCATCTCGGTTATCTTATTTGTTGCATCTGTGCCGTCACCATGGATATATGTGCTTAAAACACCATCTAACCAGCTACCTGCTCTGAAAACAGTGCCTACCAACAATACTTCATCTTTTGTATGGGAAGGAAATGGCGAATCATCAACACCCAAAATTCTTATTTCCTGTTTTATTATCCGGAATTTCTTTTTTTTATTTCTTTTTTTCATCTTCAGAAGAGTCTATTAAATCTTTGAATTCATTACACCTTGATTTAACCGTTTCTGCAGCTTGTTTAAGGGATTTCTTCGGATTTTTAGCCTTAACATATAACTTTGGCTCTCCAATAATTGGATGTTCTATAACGTATGCTGCTGCTTCAACATCCTCATCCTCCATAAGTGTCTTTCTTAAAGTATTGCATAATGAATGAGTTTCTCCAGTTATTTCTATCTCAAGTTCTTTCTTTGTATCCTTTAATACCTTCATTTTATCCCTCATATTTTGAAGAAAGATTTCTTCTTTCTTTATTACCGCAATTTGGACATTCAACTTCGTTTTTGCTTGTTTGCTTCATGTAATGCCTGCATTTTGTGCACATGGCCTTTAAAACACCAAGCTCATCCTCGGCTGTAGTAAGGTCTACATTGTCTATGCCTATTATTTTGGTCACCTTTGCCTCAATAAGATCTCCTATTCTGAACTCATCGGTTAATTTGGCTACGTAACCTTTTTGGGCCTGTGATATGTGTATTCCTCCTGAAAAGGATGTTACAAGACCTCTGCTATTATCCTTAATACTATCCAATTTAATGAGGGCTCTCTGACCCCTTACATCAGATACCTGCCCAACAACAACCACTCCATTTCTAAGCATAGATGGAGAACTTGTTTTTGGTATTATGGATATTTTCTTGTTTTTATTATCTACTGATACTGTTCCTGCCACAAGGGATCTTATCTTCCCCTCTTCTTCATAGGTCCATTCTGATGGAACAAACTCCTCAGTTACTCCTAAAGCATCCCCCGGCAAAACAAAATCTCCAGATTTGGTTTTCATATATTCACCTCAACTAAAATAAGTGCATAAATTATCCTTGAATTTTGAAATCTACATTTCCATGTGTATAAATGAAATTCATTTTAACTACGATTTGTTGTAGTGACTTACTATTTACCCTTCATATTTATATAACTATATAAGATTTGAATTTTTAAACTCCATTATATTTATGGTTTCTTATTTTATCTTATCTTGTATATTTAATTTCATCTATTTCATAATCTTCCCACTTTCTCCTTTTAAATAATATTTCAAGTTCCTGAGGAGTTAATAATGGTTTTTTATACATTTTTGAATCATCAATAGCAATTCTAGGACAAGCCGTCATTACAAATGCATCCAGTTCAGTGAATGGTAGGAGTAAGTTGGGTGATACATCATCAAGGAACAATATGAATCCTTCTTTACCCTCTTCTTTTATCATATTCTTCAAATTCTTTGCAAGCTCCAATCTTGATTGACCTCTTTTTGATGAAACAATTATTCCAAATCTTTCTGCTTCAATTGCCTTTGCTATCCTCGCAGAACGTATCCTCAAGATTCTATCTGCAAATTCATCTATTTCTCTTGCATCTCCAAGATATGGATCTGCAACAACCACGGGTTTGTGTGTAAAAAGTTTAATACCCAATGCATGGAAATTTCCACTTCCAACGTAAAGAAATGCATCGGCATCAATATCCTTTATGGCTGAAAAGTTGCAACCCAACACTTGCCCTCTAGTTGTGCCTGCACCTTCATTGATTAAAATCTTCTTTCCATTTTGTTCTAGAAAATCTGCAACTTCATCAAGCAGATGTAAATGTTGGGTTGTCGTGACAAGTCCTATTTTATTATAGCCCTCGAGAAAACCCATGGCACTTCCAATGCAACCAAGTAAATCTATATTAGAACGAGCATCAACAAAAATAACCGGTAAATCATAATCAATTGGGAGTGGTCTGTGTCCAAAATGGACAATTACATCAACTGAATCCCCCATATCCACGTCAGCTACATCACAAGCCCCATAACAGGGGTCTGCAGATATTATTACTGTTGCACCTGTTCCTAGTTCAATCTGCTTTGCTACTTTTATTGCATGAACTTTAAGGCCTTCTGGAAACTGTAAACCCACAATATCTGCCTTTAATTCATTTATTTTTTCTATAACTTCGGCTATATCAAGTTCGTGAATTGACATTTCTTCATCAGTCCTTTAATTGACATTTAATCTAAGAGTAGAATGAATACTCACAACAAATCATCCACACTTCCTTCTATTACAACCTTTCCTTCCACCACATTCACTTTTAAAAGGCTTTTAACATTGAATCCTGTTTCATTCTTGACAATATCGTTTCCATTGCCTTTTTCTATAACTGCTACAACATCCACAACCTTCACACCCATCCTTTCCAATGCTTTGAGAACTGCTATCATTGTTCCACCAGTACTCACAACATCGTCCACAAGAATTATCCTATCCCCTTTGTGCAAACCATTTATGTAAAGTTGCCCTTGGCTGTACCCGGTAGTTTGATGAACCAGAACTTCCCCTTCCAATCCGTAAACACGTTTTCTTATAACAACAAATGGTATTCCTGTTTTTATTGACAGTGCAGTAGCTATATGTATTCCCATTGCTTCCACACAAACTATTTTATCCACATCCATATTTCCAAATTTTGAAATAGCCTCTGCAGTTTCTTCAAGGATTGAAGGTTCTACCACTGGGATACCATCTGTAATGGGATGAACAAAATAATTATATTCCTTTTTTTTAATTACAGGTGCTTTAATTAAGCTGTTTTTAAGTTTTTCAAGCATTTTATCACCGGATCAAATCTTTAATTTGAATTAAATTCATTATCATCATTAAAATAATCCCACCATAAACCTTAATTAAATTTTTTTGAGGTTTAGATCATCCCCCAGGGATTTTTGGAATATTATTATAGATAAATATTTACAACTACTCTTTTTATATCTACATGAATTTATATTTAACAAGGAGAGTATATGTAAAATATCTATTTTTAGATTCTAAAATTTAAATCTTAAATAAAAATTATCTTAAAAAATATTGAAAATCAAAAAAATAAATTGATTATAATAAAGTACAATAACATGTAATAATAATCTTTTAATTTAAACATTTAATTGTAAATTTATAAGATTATCATAAAAACTGGTGAGAATATGTTGGGCAATCTAGGAAAAAATCTGACCAAAACAATGAAAAAACTGGCAGGAATGGCCATCATCGATGAAGAAGTTGTGAAAGAGGTCATAAAAGACATTCAAAGGGCCCTTATCCAATCAGATGTCAACATCAAATTAGTTTTAAAACTTTCTAAGACCATTGAAGATCGTTCTTTAAATGAAGAACCTCCAAAGGGCGTTACCCCTAAGGAACACGTTATAAAGATAGTTTACGAGGAACTGGTTAATCTTCTTGGTGCTACAGCCCAGGAAATTGAGATCCATAAAAAACCCTATAAATACCTTTTCATGGGTCTACAAGGAAGCGGTAAAACCACTACCATTGGTAAACTTACGCGTTACCTGCAGAAAAAAGGTTTTAATCCTGCAATTGTGAGTACCGATACTTGGAGACCTGCAGCGTACGAACAGCTACTACAGCTGACTGAAAGTATGAACGTGCCTGTTTATGGAGACCCCGAAAATACAGATGCATTAGACCTTGCAAAAAAAGGGTTAAAAGAAGCTAAAAAGAACGATGTCATAATAATTGATACTGCAGGACGTCACAAAGAAGAGAAAGATCTTTTAAATGAAATGGAAAGCATTTCTGAAGTAGTTAATCCAGATGAAGTTATAATGGTCATAGATGGGACCATAGGTCAGCAGGCGAGGGACCAAGCTCTGGCATTCAATAAAACAAGTAAAATTGGTTCAATAATTATAACTAAATTGGATGGTTCTGCCAAAGGTGGAGGAGCTCTTTCAGCTGTAGCTGAAATTGGGGCACCAATTAAGTTTATCGGAACTGGTGAACGCGTTGAAGACTTTGAAGCATTTGATCCCGATAGATTCATCTCAAGATTGCTTGGAATGGGAGACATAAGAACTCTACTTGAGCGTGCAGAAGAAATAGCTGAAACAGATGCTGACATGGGATCTGTAGATGCAATGCTCAGCGGTAAATTCACATTGAAAGACATGTATTCTCAATTCGAGATGATGAATAAAATGGGGCCAATGCAGCAAGTAATGAACATGATTCCTGGTGCTGGAGGTAAACTTCCTAAAAATGCTTCTCAGGTAACCGAAGAAAAACTTGCAAAATACAAGGTGCTAATGGACTCCATGACAGAACATGAACTCGAACACCCTGAGGTCATAAAACAATCAAGGGTAAAAAGAATAGCCAGAGGATCTGGTATGAGAAATGAAGATGTGAAAGAACTTCTAAAATATTATAACGTTACCAAAAAAGCAATGAAAGGATTTGGAAAAAGAAAAATGGGCGGTCCACTTGGGCAGATGATGAAACAGATGATGAGATAATAGTTACACAAACTTCCCCTTTTAAAAAATAAACGTTATTATGACTATATTAATTCTCATTTTATTTTATATTGAAGAATTATAATTTAATATAATTCATGACCATTCAATAGTTTATATCAAATTTAAGGATTCAGTTTAGGAAATGGTAAAAATGGAACTTCAAATAGAAGACAAATTAATCAAAGTTATTAAATTCACCGAAGGAAACATATGCGACAGGTGTCTTGGTCGAAACTTCTCCAAAAGCGTTGCAGGTTCTGGAAATCTGGAACGCG